>JBJORC010000024.1:0-18087 GCA_046049605.1 Bacteroidota bacterium | reverse complement strand
TAAAATCGATAGCCAGTTTGCCTGGGAGTAATGTCGTGGTAGGAATATCGAGTTTTACAGGTAATCCTCATGACAGTAAAACTTTGTCTGCTACAATAGATCAGGTAAAGCATTGGACGGGACGTTCTTATGATCGGGTGTTAGTAGACAGGGGCTACCGCGGTCATGGTGCCTTAGTAGATACAGAGGTGATTATACCCGGGAAGAAAGCTCACGTTAGTGCCTATGCACACCGTAGACATAAACGGAGGTACAAACGCCGTTCAGCGATAGAAGCAATTATCGGCCATCTGAAAAGTGATCACAGGCTGGGAAGAAACTATCTCAAGGGGAGCCTAGGGGACAGCACTAACGCACTATTGGCCGGTATGGGGTTCAACTTGATGCTCCTGGTCAGAGAAATGGCAGGTAATTTTTTGGCTATCTTGTTTTGGAGCTTTTGCCCACTAGACTTTCGTCAAAAATTGTACCCGGGTACAAACTCATTGCTCCCACGTTTTATTTGTTAAGGGGCGACTAATTCATGTCCAAAAACTTGTAGAAAAAGATAGACCAGCCCGTTGGGCAGAGCTTCCAACCAAGACCGGACAGATCTATTCAAAGCTCTATCAACTCAATCTACTCTTTGGCACACATCGCGCTATCTAGGAAATCCCCTACTTTTTGTTAGGAATGAGCTTTTGAATAGGAAACTAACACTGTAAGGTCTAAAGTAGCTTATACAGGTCATTAACGATGGCGTAGCCAATCAAGAAGAGCAAGATACCCATGCCAATCTTTTGTGCAGTTTCCAAGAATTTATCTGAGAGTCGCCGGCCTGTGACCATTTCATACACAATCCACACAGTATGTCCCCCATCTAAAGCAGGAATAGGCAAGAGATTAGTAAAAGCCAAGGCCATGGACAAAAAGCCTGTAATATTCCAAAATTGGATCCAATCAAAGCTTTTGCCAAATACCTGGGCAATACCAATGGGCCCACTTAGGGACTTGGTCGGCGAAAGCTGTCCAGTAAGCACCTTGCCCAAGGCTACTACATTGGTCCTAATTACCTCATAAGCCCTCAAGGTGCCTGTGGAAAGGGCTTGGCTGATGCTATAGCTTCTTTGTTCATACGTCAGGAGCATCTTGGGCTGAAACCCTAGTTTACCTGCTTCACTCACGTCGGCTGTGGTAGCCTGTGTTACCCCTGCTCGTACGTATCGGATGAGAACTTGCTTACCTGCGTTTTCTTCCAGTGTCTTTTTGAGTTGGTGAAAGTAGACCGTAGTCTTGCCGGCTACTTCAACAAGTTGATCGTCGGGTTGCAGCCCAGCCTGGGCGGCACCACCGTGCTGTTGCACTTGCCCTACTATAAAAGGCGCTCTAGGAGCCACCAAATCTTCTTGTCTTTTTAGGTCTGACAACCTTTCCATCAAGTCAGCTGGAATATCGATGCGGACCATTTGGCCTTTTCGTAGCACCGTGTAGTAGCTGTTTGCTGCCAGCAGAGTATAGGGCTTCAGCACATCAGCAAAATTTTCGAAGTCCCGGCCACTGATGTTGATGATTCGGTCACCTTCTTGAAAGCCCAAGCTGCTGCCTATCTCATTGGGCACAATGCCATGTTTGTTGACCTCCTTTTTGGATAAGTATATATCGCCCAGCGAAAAGGTGAGAGCTGTGTAAATGATAATACCACTGATCATATTGAAGAAAATTCCCCCTAACATGACCAGTAGTCGTTGCCAAGCAGGTTTGGTTCGGAACTCCCAAGGCTGTGGTGCGTTGGCCAGGTTGGCGGTGTCAAGCGATTCATCGATCATGCCTGCAATCTTCACTGCTCCGCCTAAGGGGATGGCACCCAGAGAGTACTCAGTTTCGCCCCATTGGAACCGAAAAAGTTTGGGCGGAAAGCCAATGGAGTAGCTTTCTACCCGTATGCCAAAAAGCTTGGCAAAGAGCAGATGTCCTAGCTCGTGTAGCCCAACAATGATGGAAAGGCCTAATAAAAACTGAACAATCATCGCTAAAATTCCCATGACTTTATTATTGTGATCAGACTATTGCAAGAGTCAGGGCACGACCCCTTGCATAGCCTAGAATAAACATTTTTAATTATTTTTCGATCAATAAACTCGTGATATAGGGAACTAAAAATTATTTTATGGCAGCCATGCCAAGCAGATGGGCCGCCAGTTTTGGCTTGTGGGGTTTTATGGAAGTGTACTTCGGCGATGCTCGGCACTGCGCTGTTAGCGTGCTTAGGGTATCACGCATCATTTCTATCCCTATGCTGGGTCCCTGCAGAATGGCTAAATATACACTTTGTAAGCGAGGAGTACATCGGCTAGGGCACGATCATTGGCTAGGCGTACTACCTTGTTTTGCCCACCGAGTGTATTGGTTGTTTGCATGTGCTGTTTAAAAGCACCTTTGGTAAGTTGCGTGACGTGGAGCGGATGCAACACTTTCCCTGCCACCAAGTCATCGTAGTAGCTGTTCAACCGGCGTAACTCCTGCTCCAGATCCTGCACAAAAGCCGGTATGCTTCTGGGGGGATGGGTAAACTCAATCAGCCACTCATGGTAAGACGGTACACCCGACTGCTTGCTTACTTGTGGAGCTACCGTAAACTCAGCCAATACGGTTTCGGAGTGCTTAGCCAGGGCGTGCTGCATGGCCTTGTCTACCTCTTCTGCAATGACATGCTCTCCAAATGCAGAGATAAAGTGTTTAGTGCGTCCAGTAACAACGATTCTGTAAGGATTTTCAGACACGAACCTGACTGTGTCACCCAGAGAATACGCCCACAATCCTGCGTTCGTGCTCAGGATGACCGCATAGTCAACGCCCATGACCACCTCTTCAATACCCAGTCTGGTAGGATTTTCCATAAAGCATTCGTTGGCAGGGATGAATTCAAAAAATATGCCACTGTTAAGCTGCAGCAACAACCCTTCTGTTTGTTGCGAGTCCTGAAAAGCAATAAAACCCTCTGAAGCAGGGTAGGTCTCGACGGTATCAATAGAATCGCCTATGGTATCAAAGAGCTTGGTGCTGTAGGGTGCAAAATTAACCCCCCCATGAACCAACAAAAAGAGATCTGGAAAGATATCTTTGATGGGTTGGCCGGCACGTTGCTGGAGCTTGTCCAAGTACATTTGCACCCAAGGTGGAATGCCAGCGATTAAACCCACCTTGGCGTGTAGTGTTTCCTCAACAATAGCATCAACCTTGGCCTCCCAGTTTTCTACACAGTTGGCGCCATAGCTGGGTAGGTGGTTGTGTCGTAGATAAGCCGGCACATGGTGGTTTACAATTCCCGACAGTCTACCGGTAGGAATACCCCCGACATCGTCTAGCTGCGGACTTCCTGACAAAAAGAGCATTTTTTTTGTCAAAAATCTCGCTTGACCTGTTTCGTGGATATAGTTGAGCAAAGAGTTGCGGGCAGCCTGCAGTTGGTAGGGCATGGAGGCGTTGGTAATGGGAATGTACTTACTTCCTGAGGTGGTGCCGGAAGTCTTAGCCAGGTACAGAGGTCTTTTGGGCCATAGTACATCGCTTTCTCCCGCTTTTATCTTGTTGATGTAGGAAGCTAGGCCCTCATAATCCCTTATGGGCACACAGGCCTTGAAATCCGCATAATTCCGAATTGCATGGAAGCGGTGCTCTTGGCCAAATAATGTATTTCGGGCACTCGTAATCAGCTGCTTAAAGACTCGCTGTTGAGTAGCTATAGGATTTTGGCTCCACCGGCGTTGTTGACGGACCACCCAGGCAGCCACGGGTTTGCTGAATAAGGATTCTAAAGACATGGAGCACCTTTAAGACAGGAATTTTTGAGTGCGATTGAAATTTTTTTAAAAACTTAGAAAATATCCGTTCTAAAGTTCACCAGAGTCAAAGGTGATTTGCTTTTCTAGAAATGATATCTGGTACTTAACGTACAGAGTGAGCGCAGGAACTACAGGCTGCACATTGCGTCCATAACCCGGTATCACATAGTTGGTAGCTGGCGTAAATTGTTCAAAGTGTCCTAAGCCTTTTAAGTGAACCACGAGACCAGCATAAAGCCCAAAATTATAGAATAGTTGGTGCTCAGAGCCGATGACCAGTTCCCACCAGGAAGCTGTTAAATTTTTGTTGATGATTTGTTCAGTAGGAGATGCCGGCGTTGTGCTGTTCTTAAAACCACTCCTGCTATAGCGCAGTCCTGCATAAAGGTTGTTGCGTAGGTTATAAACAGCAAAGTAGTCTAAGCCAATACTGCCATAATAGCCTGCTACTGTGTAGCCACTTTGGTTACTCAGGACGCGCTCTTGAGCAAGTTTTTGATACCCCAATGTGCCTGACAGTTGCATGTTTTTTCTGAACAAGATGCTTATACTGCCTGTGTACCTGCGTGCTTCTTTGGTGAACAAATTCATAGCCAGCCTTCCGTAGTCTACTGCTACACCAATGGTCTGGACCACGGGGACGTAAGGGGCTTGTGTGATGTGTTGTTGAACAACTAGCGCGTCCAACCGCACCAATGGATCTTCCTCTGTTGTTGTAGCGGGTTTGAGGCCTTTAGTGTCAGGAGTAGCTGGAGTTGTTTTGTGAGGCGGGTGGTTGTTTTGTTGAATCTTGCTGGAGTGGTTTCTGGTAGGGTACTGGGCTATTCTTTCTCCTTGGTTCTTCTTGCCCAACGTAGTCGCCCATGCAGTAGCATGTACCCCCAGCAGCATTGCTAAGCACAGCAAAACTAACCTAGAGAAAAAGAAATGTCTTGCACCTAGTTGCATAGACGCAAAGTTAAGTGAAGAGCTTGTTGCGCAACAGTTTTGCGTTAAAAATTGTTAGTTGTGCCTTATCAAAGCTTTCATCTTGCCGGTGGGGCCCTACTTTTTTCCTAGGGCTAGGATGAAAAAAGTAGGCAAAAACATCAGCCGCTGCTGGGAAATTTATAAAATCCTTGTCTCAGAGCTACCCCATCTGAAATTCGACTTTCTTGAGCTGTAGATCCAGATGGGTCTTAACACGCTGCGCGTTTGGCTTGTTAGACTTGCGTGTCTTCCAAAGCAGCCTGTTTTGCAATACGCCTGGCTAGCATTTCTGGTAAATTGATTGGTAGACTATGAGCAAAGAATCGCCTGGGGATAAGTGGCGTCAACATGGCAAGCGGAAGGCTACCAAGTTTTCTGCCGTTTGAGCGCGCTGCAAGCGCACGAGTTTGGGAAACTGGATCCTGAGGAGCGCAGACAGGCTAGCCACGTTCTCACAGCGGTGGCTTTTTGGGTTACTTTTTGTGGGGTAGACAGAAAGTAACGCCCCCGTCAGGGGAGTACGTGTTTGTTAGCACCACCTTTTTTCTTGCTGGAAGGTACCTGCCACCCACCTATCTTTGCCGTGTAGGTCTTTCCTAATGCAGACTGCCTCAAAGCCGGTATGAATGAGTAGACTGGCTACTGCTGCACCAAATGCTTCGTTGATTTCCAGGTAGAGCTTGCCTGCTGGTGCAAGGTACTGGGGAGCCAAAGCAACAATCTTTTCGTAAAAAATCAAGGGCTGTTCGTCAGGGACAAATAATGCTCTGGCAGGCTCATAAGCGAGTACACGGCGTTGCATCTGTTTTTGCTCAGAGATACGTACATAAGGAGGATTGCTGACTATGATATCCCAGTGTTGGGCAGGCAGCGGCTCGTGCAATATGTCTGCTTGTATAAAATGCACTGTTGCGCCCAGTCTTTTTGCATTGATTTGGGCAATCTGCAGCGCCTCTGGGTCAATTTCTAAGGCATGGACCGTGGCCTGGGAGAGTGCTTGTTGCAATGTGATGGCGATGCACCCACTGCCCGTACCGATGTCTAGCACGTGTGGACCTACTTGTGGGTTTTCGTCGATAATATACTGGACCAAAGCCTCTGTTTCAGGTCTAGGAATTAAGACTGCAGGGCTTACCTGGAAATCTCTTCCTAGAAAATGTGCTTCGCCTAAAACATGCTGAATAGGCTCCTGGTTTTTGAGGCGTTCTATTGCTACAGATAATAACCGTCTTTGGGCAGGGGAGGGGGTAATGGGTTTTTCTAGTGCTATGCGTACTGGATCTAGCTGGAAGTAGTGGCTCAAGAGTCGCTGGGTAACAGCCTGACACTCTTGTTCTTGTTGGATAGATGGCAGGATAGCCTGGTAAATTTCCCAGTAAAGTGATTTGCTAGACATACTATTGCTTCTGCAGGCTTCTTCTGTCTAGTCATTCATAGAAAGCAAGAACTCCTCGTTGTTGCGGGTACCCTTCATCCTTTCGAGTAAGAAATCCATGGCTTCCTGAGGCGTCATGTCTGCCATAAATTTGCGCAAAATCCATACGCGTGACAGGGCATCTTTCGTGAGTAGCAGGTCTTCACGGCGTGTTCCAGAGGCGGGAATGTCAATTGCAGGATAGATACGCCGGTTGGCCAATTTGCGATCTAGTTGTAGTTCCATGTTGCCAGTGCCTTTAAACTCCTCAAAAATCACTTCATCCATCTTAGAGCCCGTCTCAATAAGCGCAGTGGCCAGAATGGTCAAAGAGCCGCCATTTTCCACATTGCGTGCTGCCCCAAAGAATCTTTTGGGTTTGTGCAAAGCATTGGCATCTACCCCTCCTGATAAAATTTTTCCTGAAGAAGGCATGACTGTATTGTAAGCTCGGGCAAGGCGTGTGAGTGAATCTAGAAGAATGACTACATCATGGCCACACTCCACCATGCGTTTCGCTTTCTCAAGGACTATGTTGGCCACCTTGGTGTGGCGTTCTGGCTGTTCATCGAAGGTGGAGGCCACTACTTCGGCATTCACACTACGGGCCATGTCGGTGACTTCTTCAGGCCTTTCCCCAATGAGCAAAACAATTAGATATACCTCTGGGTGGTTTTTGGCAATAGCATTGGCAACTTCTTTGAGAAGCACTGTCTTTCCGGTTTTTGGAGGGGCCACCAGCATGCCACGTTGTCCTTTACCAATGGGCGAAAAAAGATCTAAGATTCTTGTAGAGTACTGAGAAGGGCCATTGGTAAGCTCCAGTTTTTCCTCGGGAAATAAGGGAGTTAAGTGCTCAAACGCGATTCTATCTCTAATCTCTTCTGTCGTCCTGTCGTTGACAGAAGCTACCTTGAGCAGGGCAAAATATTTTTCTCCTTCTTTAGGCGGCCTTATTTGTCCTTTCACCGTGTCGCCTGTCTTTAACCCCAATAATTTGATCTGTGAGGGAGAGACATAAGTGTCATCCGGACTAGTCAAGTAGTTGTAATCAGAGGAGCGAAGAAAACCGTAACCGTCTTGCATAACCTCCAATACCCCTTCGCTATCAATAACGCTGTTCAGGCCCATATCACGCCCAACTTCTTTTCTGGGGGTTTTCCCCTCTCTCTTCTGCTCTTTTTGTTTCCCATTGTTGGTGCTCTCAGACACAGCCGTTTTGGCTTGGCGAGTGTTAGTGACATTGCTTGGTATGATGGTTTCTATTTTTTCCCTTGGCGGATTGTTTTCGGGGACTGTTGTATGCTCTTGTTTATTAGTTTCTTTTGGCACTTCCACTTTTTTCTGAGGAAGGGACCCCTCAGGTGTAATGGCCTGTTGGTCAAGTATTTTATAAATCAACTCTTCCCTGGACAATTGGTCGTAGTTGTTCACTTTTAGAGGCTTTGCAATTTCTCTTAACTCGGAAAGAAGCCGAAGATTAAGTTCTTCAATATTATACATGGGTTGTTTGTGTGTGATTGAATAGAGGTAATGATAAATGATAAACCGTCTGAATGGGGCTAGTTACCCAAACGCAGCGACGATGTTCAAGAGCGTTACTCTCAGAAAGCTTAGAGGGTAGTAGCGCGAAGAGGGCAGAAACTTTGCCCCATCATTGAGAGAACACAATGATAGAACAATGATACACCATTGTCAAGCCTAGTGTATGCTTTTAGACAATAAAGGGCTTTGGTGGTTCCTAAACCATTTGCGTAAAAGTGGCTTACTTTGCGACCGCTGATCAGCTATAAAAAGCTCCTCTTGCTAGTTGATAGCCGGCAACGCACACATCAAATTCATATACCATGCTTGATATCCACTACATCAGAGCCAACAAGGAACTTGTCATCCAAGGACTGCAAAAAAAGCACTTTAACAACGCCACTGAAGAGGTAGAAAAATTATTGATTATTGACCAACAACGACGGACCACCCAGTTGTCTGTAGACGATGCTACAGCCCAGCTGAACCAATGTACCAAGCAGATAGGCCAGTTGGTGCAGCAGGGGAAAAAAGAAGAAGCCACTGTTGCCAGGGCACAAGCCACCACACTCAAATTAACCATCAAGACGCTGGTACAACAATTGCGAATTCATGAGGAAACATTGCAGCATGCTTTGTACGAGCTGCCTAACCTGCCTAATGCTGAAGTTCCTGAAGGAGAAAGTTCGGCAGACAACACACTCGTTTATCAAAGTAGTGAAGTGCTTGTCAACGACGCAGCACAGCTGCCCCACTGGGAGCTGGCTCAAAAATATGCACTTATTGATTTTGAGCTAGGGAACAAAATTGTGGGCGCAGGATTTCCGGTTTACAAAGGCCAAGGTGCCAGGCTACAAAGAGCTCTTATTAATTTTTTTCTGGATGAAGCCCTGCATGCGGGCTACGAAGAAATACAGCCCCCTATTTTGGTCAATGAAGTTTCTGCCTACGGTACTGGGCAGCTGCCTGATAAGGAAGGGCAAATGTACCAGCTGAAAGACACAAAGTATTACTTGATTCCAACCGCAGAAGTTCCTTTGACTAACTTGTATCGCGATGAAATCCTATCTCAAGACGCTTTGCCTATCAAAAATGTAGCGTATACCCCCTGCTTTAGGCGAGAAGCTGGCTCTTGGGGGCGTCATGTGAGAGGACTCAATCGATTACACCAATTTGATAAAGTAGAACTGATGCAGATCAGGCTTCCTGAGGAGTCTTACGAGGCACTACAAGAGATGTGCGCTTATGTACAGCGCTTACTCGAAAAGCTGGAATTGCCCTATCGAGTGGTTAAGCTTTGTGGTGGCGATTTGGGCTTTGCTGCTGCGTTGACCTATGACCTGGAGGTATGGGCTGCTGGTCAGCAGTGTTGGCTCGAGGTTAGCTCTGTCAGTAATTTTGAAACCTACCAGTCTCGTCGGATGAGGCTCCGTTACAGAGAAAAGAACCATACAACACGCTTGCTACATACCCTGAATGGAAGTGCTATTGCCCTGCCTAGGATTGTGGCTGCGCTGCTAGAAAACAACCAAACAGCTAGTGGTATCAGCATTCCAACTATTTTGCAGCCATACACAGGTTTTAAGGCTATTGAATGATTATTTTTGGGCTATTGAGCGCTTGGTGTCATGCGTGCTGTGTTGACACAGGAGTATCCGCGGACATGTCCGAACAACAAATAAAAAAATAAAAGATGACCAACGTAGCACTGTTCGGCCCGCCAGGAGCTGGAAAAGGCACCCAAAGCCAAAAACTGATCCAAAAATACCGACTAGCACACATTGCACCTGGTGACTTGCTGCGCGAGCACATCAACAAAAAAACAGCCTTGGGACAGCAGGTGGCCAAGTACATCAACAAAGGTAAGTTGGCACCTAATGCACTCGTGATCGACATTGTAGCAGCACAGCTGGCAGCCCAAAAGGATGACGATGGCTTTTTGTTCGATGGCTTCCCAAGAACGGTTATCCAAGCAAGAGCACTCGAGGAGAAACTAGCGAGCTACAACATGGAGATTGACGCTGTTGTCTTTCTAGAAGTTCCTGAGCAAGAACTCATCAAGAGAATAAAATACAGGGCCAAAATCGTCGGTCGTGTAGATGACCAAGACGAAGAAAAAATTGCCACGAGAATGCGGATATACCACGATGCAACCCTACCTGTGGCTCAATACTATGCCCAACAAAACAAACTCTGCAAGGTCAATGGGGTAGGAGAGGTAGATGCCATTTTCGAGCGTATCGTAGCTGCGATGGGGCAGTTGTCGGCCATTCCAGCTCTAAAGTAGAAAACTTGTGCCTACTTCGAATTTCATTGATCATGTAAAACTACATGCCCGAGCTGGCAAGGGTGGTGCGGGCGCTGTGCATTTCAGAAGAGAGAAATTAGTCCCCAAAGGGGGGCCTGATGGTGGTGATGGTGGCCGAGGCGGGCACATCGTCTTGCAAGGCAATGCCCAGCTATCTACCCTACTGCACCTACGCTATAGGAAGCACGTGGCAGCAGCAGATGGCCAACTAGGAGCAGGGGGGAGGCGTTCTGGCGCTACAGGTGATGATATTGTTCTCCAAGTTCCCTTGGGAACTGTAGCCAAAGACGCAGAAACAGGCCAAGTATTGCTGGAGATGATCCAAGAGGGCAACCAAGAGATATTAATGCAAGGTGGTAGGGGTGGTCTTGGCAATGTCCACTTCAAATCAGCCACCCAACAAACCCCCCGCTATGCACAACCTGGGGAGCCAGGGGCCGAAGGCTGGGTGGTCTTGGAATTAAAGTTGCTCGCAGATGTTGGCTTGGTAGGGCTGCCCAACGCCGGCAAGTCTACCCTGCTGTCTGTGGTTTCTGCTGCCAAGCCCAAGATTGCTGACTATCCTTTCACCACGTTGGTACCGCAACTCGGCATTGTAGCGTACAGAGAAAAACAATCTTTTGTCATGGCAGACATTCCTGGCATTATCGAAGGCGCGGCAACAGGAAGAGGTTTGGGAACCCGCTTCTTAAGGCACATCGAGCGCAATGCAGTGTTGCTGTTTGTCATTGCGGCAGACACCTTTAATATATCCCAAGCCTACGCTACTTTGATTAGAGAGCTCCGAGTACACAATCCCGAACTGTTGGACAAGCCCCGGCTGCTGGCAGTCTCTAAAACAGATTTGTTAGATGAGAACACGAGACAGACTTTGGTGGCTGACCTGCCGTCAAGTATAGATTACGTACTCATTTCTTCCGTTACTGGCCAGGGCATTGATAAGCTCAAAGACAAAATCTGGCACCTGCTGCACCCTGCATGAAAAATCGTACAGGATACCTCGCCCGTTCTATTAATGCCACTATTTCCTCAAGGTATTTTTTGAATCTCCTGCGGGGCTATGTCCTCTGTTTCTTTTTGAAAATCTTGCCGCTGCGCATATAGATTTTCTACATGTACTTTGAGATTCTTCAGGCCTTGTTCATAGTTTTTACCTAGCTTGGGGTATACCATGAGATCCATGTATTTACTAAGGAGCTTACCTTTGTTATCGCTGTCATAGGCCCAAGTGACTTGGGTCTTATTCGCTCCTTTTTCTTGTTCCGAAAACTGCCAGCCAGTAGTAGCCGTACCATCCCAACCCGCGAAGGAAAGATTAATGACAATGTGTTGACCAGGCTCACTGACAATGATCTCCTGTATGCCTTTACCTACTTGTGGATTTTCACTATTCCAAGACATGCTACATCCAACACCTGCTTCTGGACCTCCATACAAGACTGTAGCTTTTGGATCAATACCTTGCCAAGGGGACCAGCTCTTCCAATTTTTGAGACTGTTAACTTCCTTAAAAATGGTATCAATAGGGGTATTAACGATAATAGAGCGACTCAGGTGTCGTCTAGCAGGTAAAAACATGCCTACGATGATGAAAAGCAGCATGCCCGCGAGCAGCACAACACCGAACTTTTTGAGTATTGACATATCTATAGGGATTAAATGTTTTTCTGTAAGAGAATCACCATAAATTTCTTCCGTCCTATTATAGCAAACGTTCAAGTAAAAGAAAAACACACTTCTCAATGATTCTCGCTCACTTTACCTAAATTAGTGGTTGCAGCTATTAGAACAATACAGCCCCCCATAAAAGTACGGCCCCCACGGGTAAGCCAGGGCGGTACCTTCAAGGTTCAAGCTCTATGCGGGTGCTATGTAGAATTTCGAAAAAATATTTCCTCCCCATGTTACAAAAATTACCCAAAAGAGCAGAAGACTTTGCAGCTTGGTACAACGAGTTGGTCAAGAGAGCGGAGTTAGCTGAAAATTCTCCTGTCCGTGGTTGCATGATTATCAAACCCTACGGCTTTGCTATTTGGGAAAGAATGCAGGCTATCTTGGATCAAGCCTTCAAAGCTACTGGCCATGTCAACGCCTACTTCCCTATGTTGATCCCTAAGTCCTACCTGAGTCGAGAAGCAGACCACATAGAAGGTTTCGCCAAAGAATGTGCTGTAGTGACACACTATCGATTGAAAAAGGCCAGTGATGGGCCAGGTGTAGTGGTAGATCCTGAGGCCCAACTCGAAGAGGAGTTGATTATTCGCCCTACTTCAGAGACCATCATTTGGCATACCTACAAAAACTGGATTCGGTCATACCGAGACTTGCCTTTGTTGATCAATCAATGGAGCAATATGATGCGGTGGGAAATGCGTCCTCGCCTTTTTTTGCGTACGACTGAGGTGTTGTGGCAAGAGGGACACACCGCCCATGCTACCCGAGAAGAGGCTGAACAAGAAGCCCTCCAAATGCTTAACATCTACGATGAATTTGCCCATAATTACATGGCATTGCCTTTGCTCAAGGGCGCCAAAACTGAGCATGAGCGGTTTGCAGGAGCAGAAACGACGTATACCGTAGAAGCGCTGATGCAAGATGGCAAGGCGTTGCAAGCAGGTACGTCACATTTCTTGGGTCAGAAGTTTGCCCAAGCGTTTGGTGTCACCTTTGCCAACCAAGGTGGGCAGCTAGATTATGTGTGGGGTACTTCGTGGGGCGTGACCACGCGCTTAATCGGCGCATTGATCATGACTCATTCAGATGATGAGGGCCTTGTACTGCCGCCGCGGCTGGCGCCTATCCAGGTGGTCATTATCCCCGTCTACAAAAGCGAAGCAGAGCGAAATCTTGTGGTGCAGCAAGCGACTGCCCTTCAAGCAGCGCTCAAAGCTGAGCAGGTGGCTGTCAAGTTGGACGACCGAGATACGCACAAACCGGGGTGGAAATTTGCTGAATATGAACTCAAAGGCGTGCCACTGCGCGTGGCTATAGGGCCTAATGATTTAGAGAACAGGACAGTGGAGCTAGCCAGAAGAGATACTAAAGAAAAAATTACCGTCAGTGTAGACAACGCCATAGCTGTCATCCAAAAGTTGCTCACAGATATCCAGGATCACCTTTACCAGCGAGCCACAGCCTTCAGGGAATCTCACACTACGTCCGTAGATACGTATGAGGCATTCAAAGCAGTGATAGCTCAACAAGGAGGCTTTGTACTGGCGCATTGGGACGGGACGACCGAGACAGAAAAAAAAATACAGGCAGAAACCAAAGCTACCATTCGTTGTATTCCGCTGGATGCACCCCAAGAAGAAGGGATTTGTATGTATACAGGCAAGCCTTCGCAGCAACGGGTAGTTTTTGCGCAAGCGTATTGAGGCGGTGGGTGTTTGGGCGATTTACTTCGATTCTATGATCACTCCGAACGCGTAGTAAACGACCACGCAGTACAGGTACAGATAGTCTCCGTAATCTCCCGGGTGGCTATGATTTCCTGTCTCCGTATCTTTCGATGGCCCCTGGCTATATGCCGTCGGTGTTTTCTATCTGCCTGTGCGATACTTTTTGGAAAGATCAATTACCAGTGGGGTAGCAATGAAGATGGAGGAGTACGTACCAAAAATGATACCCACCAGCAGCGCAAAAGAAAAACCCCACAATACTTCACCGCCAAAGATGAACAATATCACCACAGCGATGAGCGTGGTCAAAGAGGTGATAAGCGTACGGCTCATAGTTTCGTTGATAGAGCGATTGGCAACTTCAGAGAAGTTGCTGCGGGTTTTCATGTGCAGCCTTTCTCTAATTCGATCAAATACCACCACCGTGTCATTGATAGAGTAGCCAATGACGGTAAGAATGGCAGCGATAAATACCTGGTCGACTTCGTAGGCATAGCCTAAAGCCCTGGCCATGGCAAAGGCCGCAAATACAACCAGGCTGTCGTGCAACAGGGCAATCACGGCCGCTAGGCCAAACTGCCACCTGCGGAAGCGCACCAGAATATAGAGAAAGATCATGACCAAGGAGCAAAATATGGATTGCCAAGCTGCTGACTTAATATCGCCTGCAATAGTAGCCCCTACTTTAGAAGTACTGGCAATGGTGAATGTGCCTGCTGCTTGTACGTCTGCTGTGTCGGCAACATGGGTAAGTCCCGTTAGGTCTTGAATGCCTTGAATCAACGCATGTTTTACGTTTTCATCAGTTTCACTGGTTTCGTTTTGCATCAAATAGCTAGTCGTGACCTTGAGCACGTTATTGGCTCCGTAGGTTTTTACCTCTGTACCTTGCTCACCAAAGTACTTAGCTAATTGGGTTTTTAGTGCAGAAGGCTCTGTAGGTTGGCTAAAGGCCACCACATAGGACCTCCCACCCGTAAAGTCAACACCTAGGTTAAGACCACCTTGTTGGGCCATGAGCACAAAGCCTATGCCTATGAAAACCAGAGAAACTGCGTAGGAGAAGCGGCGCATTTTAAGGAAATCGATGTTGAAGTTATTGAGTAGATTTTTGCTATAAGAAAAAGAAAATGTTAGGCGATTTTCTTGACCGCGGCTGACTACAAAACTCATGATCACACGTGTAATGAACACAGCAGAGAAAAAGGAACTCACGATGCCAATCATCAAGGCAGTAGCAAAACCGCGTACAGGCCCTTGGCCTAGCACATATAGGATGCCCCCCGTAAGCAAAGTAGTGACATTCGAGTCAATGATAGAGCTATAGGCTTTTTGGTAGCCACGGTCGATCGCTACTTTCATCAGTACCCCTGCCTGCAGTTCCTCTCGAATCCGCTCAAAGATCAGCACATTAGCGTCGATAGACATACCGATGGTGAGCACGATGCCTGCAATGCCAGGCAAAGTCAAGACAGCGTTGAGTTGGGCCAGTACACCCAGAATAAACAGAATATTGAAGAGGAGTGCTAGGTTAGCGATCAAGCCCCCTTTGGCGTAGTAGAGGATCATGAATAAAATGACTAAGCCGAGCCCCAGGATCATCGAGGAAATGCCTTCTGCTTGCGCTTTTTTGCCCAGGGTGGGGCCAATGATGGTTTCTTCCACAATCTTGACAGGGGCAGGTAAGGACCCAGTGTTGAGGATGTTGGCCAGGTCTTTGGCTTCTTCAATAGTGAAGTTGCCTGTGATTTGGGAGTTACCACTAGGAATTTCTGTGTTGACTACTGGTGCTGAATACACATGATTGTCTAAAGTAATGGCGATGCGCCGGTCGATGTTATTGGCTGTTACTCTTTTCCAGGCTCTGGCTCCACTACTGTTCATCTGCATGCTCACAGCAGGCTTACCACGGTCATCAAATACTTGGCGTGCATCTGTGATGACATCACCTTCTAGGGCAGCGTGGCCTCCCCGGCGTTGCTTGATGGGGTAGAGACTTACTACTTCAGTGCCGTCTTGGAGTGTGTGGGGCTTTACATCCCACAACCACTGCAAATCATTGGGCAAGCGGGCTTTGACATCATTTCGGGTAAGAATACTATTGATGATAGCTACATTGTCTACTGCGTAGACAAACCCATATTCCTCTTTCAAGAGTCTAAAAAGCGGCGACATGGCCGAGACGTCTTCTGGCTGTATACCGGCTTCTTGTGCTAACGGTTCTGCCAGGTCTTTGTCTTGGGTTGCCTGAGAGCTTGCGGGGTTTTTTCGCGTGGGTGCTGGCAGTGTGGCTTGTTGTTCTGCCACTAGCAGACTGTCAATGGCTTGCAGGGCCTCACTCAGCTCTGGCATTTCATAGACTTCCCAAAACCTAAGTTGTGCCACTCCCTGTAGCAGCTTTCTTACCCTTTCTGGATTGTTGACGCCAGGTAGTTCCATCTGGATTCTGCCGGTGCCTTGCAAGCGCTGGATATTGGGCTGTGTGGTACCAAAGCGGTCAAGGCGTGTTCTTAGAATCTCAAAAGAACGGTCAACGGCCCTGCCAATCTCTTGGTCAAGAAGTTGTATAACTGCTTTGTCTGTTGACTCATAGCTGAGGCGAGAGCGGTTGGCTGCTGTGGCAAAAATACTGCTCAGCTTTCCTTCAGGGTGTTGTGTTTTGTATGCCTGATAAAAGAGAGAGGTAAAAGAAGCCTGGGGTTGTAGTTGCTGCTGTTGTTGTGCTTGTGCCAGCGCTGCCAAAAAAGCTTCATCTTTGCTGCCTCCTGCAAGTCCTTTGATCAGTTCTACAGGAGATACTTCCAACGTCACGTGCATGCCGCCCTGTAGGTCCAGGCCTAGGCTTAATTCGTTTTCCTTGACTTGCTCGTAGGTATATTTTAATCCTAAGAGATTATAAACAGGTTGCTTCCAAGCAGCATCTAAATAAGATTGCTTTTTCACAAAATCGATGTGGCCATTTTCATCCGTGGCATGGAGTGTGGCTTTTTGTTGGACTTTGGCAGCGATGTACGTAAAGGACAGGTAATAGAGGCAAAGCAGAGAGACCATGATGGTCAGGAAAACAACGAGCCTTTTGTTGTTCATGATGAAGCGTGGGGTTAGATCAAAAAAATATGGCCAAAATTACTCTATGTAGCGAAGGTATACAAGCAGATACAGTCGCGGCTCCTTGGTATATTTGGGCAGACGTTCTATGGGAGAAGGTTCTATGCAAAGAAAAACTTAGCCTGGTCCCCAATTACCCAATTACCTATGCCTCTTATTAAGTCTATATCTGGTATTCGAGGTACGATAGGTGGCCAGGTGGGTGATGCACTTACCCCCATCGATGTGGTAGCGCTGACTACTTCTTTTGGAAGGTGGCTCCTCAAGCAATCTGGCAATAAGACTGTAGTCATTGGGCGTGATGCACGTCCCTCTGGACCTATAATTAGCCGCTTGGTAAGTAGTACCTTACAAAGTTTGGGTATGGATGTTATTGACTTGGGCCTCTCCACAACCCCCACTGTATCCATTGCTGTGTCGCAAGAACAAGCTCGCGGCGGCATTGTCATCACGGCCAGCCACAATTCTGCGGAATGGAATGCTCTGAAGCTATTCAACGAAGATGGGGAGCTGATAGATGCCGTTGCTGCGGCTGAAGTGTTTGCAGGAGCTACACAGCAAGACCACTTCTTTGTACCTGTGGAGCAACTAGGTCGGTACACTATCCAAAAGGAGTACATAGCCCAACACATTGCCCAGATTCTGGCCCTTCCATTGGTAGACGTGCCTGCCATTCGTAGCAGAAAGTTTAGGATTGCCGTAGATGCTGTGAACTCTACAGGGGGCTTAGCTGTGCCTCAACTCCTCCAAGCGCTAGGTGTTGCACATATTACAGCACTGTATTGCGAGCCTAATGGCCAATTTCCACACAATCCGGAGCCATTGCCAGTCCACCTCACAGCACTGGCCCATGCCGTCAGATCCGGTGCTCATGACCTAGGCGTGGCGGTAGACCCCGATGTAGACCGGCTGGTGGTCATTGATGAAAAAGGCGTGCCTTGGGGAGAAGAGTATACATTGGTAGCAGCGGCCGATTATGTACTACGCCATACGCCTGGTAACACGGTTTCTAATCTGTCTTCTTCCCAGGCACTGCAAGAAATTACAGCTCAATATGGAGGCTGCCATGCCAGTACACCGGTGGGAGAGCAGTATGTTGTGGCCAAAATGAAAGCGACGCAAGCGGTAATTGGTGGAGAAGGCAACGGAGGTGTTATCTATCCTGCGTTGCATTATAGTCGTGATGCGCTTGTAGGTATTGCACTCCTCTTGTCACACCTGGCACATACCTCACAAACGGCCTCGGCACTGCGGGCGACCTACCCTGACTATGTGCTTCTCAAGCAAAAAATACAATTGACGCCTGAGATTGACTTGGCAGCCCTCTTAGACACCATCAAGCTGCAATATAGCGCCTACCCCATGCACACAGAAGATGGCGTCAAGATCATGTTTGAGAAAGCATGGTTTCACCTCAGACGGTCCAACACAGAGCCCATCATCCGCCTATACGCTGAAGCCGAGACAGAATCACAAGCTACCCACTTGGCTGCACAAGTGATGCGACAAATTAAAAAGGGCATTATGCGCTGTATTTCATAG
>JBJORC010000023.1:0-2674 GCA_046049605.1 Bacteroidota bacterium | reverse complement strand
TGCGTCACTATTTGGCGCGTTTTCAGAGGAGAAGCAAATGCTATTCAAAGTCCATAGCTATGGTAGAATACTCGCTGAAGCTGCTCTTTCATAAACTATCTATTTAAAATTAGCAATGCCTTCTTTGAATTCTTCGTAGTTCGGAAAATCCGCTACCTGCTTTAAATAACGTTCCCAGACCTCTTCGGTAAGCTGACGATACAACCCTGGAAGACTTCCCAAACCCACGGCACCCAGCACATCCACCTGGGATATTTTGTCGCGCCACAGGAAGCATAAGATCGCTAAGTTCACCGGAACATGGGCCATCTCTGAGATCGATGGATGATTAGCAATCTTCGATAATAAATCCTTGCCTTGATCCTCAGATAAACCTGATAGACTTTTTTGGATGACATAGTCCCGCATCTGCTCGTCACTCAAGCCAGCATGTTCTACTTCTATATCGGCTATGTTATGACGCTCCTCTGTAATACCATAGGACCGAGAGAGCATCAATAGTTTATGCGGGGCTACACGGTCTTCGGCTTCTTTTAAGATTTTTTCACACGCACCAGCACGCTCATCCAAGCCATCCAGGATGACTAACGTAGTAGGCTTTTTTAGCTCTTTATCGACATATTTCAGCAAACCTTCATAGTCTTCCTTTGCGGTTGGGGGTGTAAAGCAAAGATTGACAATGGCCGTTGCAAGCGTTGCTACCCTGCGGTAGTCTCCATTATTATAGTCACTACTTGATAAATTCCTGACAGGCAGCACATAGACCGCCTCAAACTCTGTGCCCCACTTACCTTTCGCCCACCGGTAGGCCAGCTGTTTACTCAGCGTTGTCTTGCCCATGCCAGCATCTCCAACCACCAGCACTTTGTTAATCTCGCGTACTGCTTCTCTTGGTTTGGTGCTTCTACTTTTAAACAGATCTTCCGGGGCGATGGTCGTTTTTTCCCACTTGCTGCGTGCATGGTGGGCAGTCACCTCGTCCGGGGAATCCTCACGTGCTGCCTGCTCGTCAACTGGCTCGATGAGCTTCAGCGTGAATTGTAGGGTGTCTACCTCTTTGGGATGTTCTCCTGCCGATGCGAAGAGCGAGGGTACATACTTAAATGCGTTCGTGTAATGCGATTGGAGATCTTTTTGTGCTTTATTGTGCTCCTCAAACCAGCCGCCAGAATCAAGGTTGACCGCTGATACCTCCTCAGTGGCACTAATTATGGCCTCCAACGCTGACTTTTGTTGACTGTTCAAAAATCTCTTTGAGTCCTCCAAGCCTGCTAGGGCTTGCCTTTTCTCTTCTCCGCGTTCATCCCCTATGGGCGCACTTTGATAGGCAATGGCTGCCAAGTCTTCTAGCAGCCCTTCCCGAACTTTGGGGGCTACAGTGAATTTTCGGCCCTTAGCTAGATCCCTGAGTAAAGTAATGCTTCCCTTACGCACCTCAGACGTAGGTCCATTCAAGGCCAGCAACCGGAGCTGCTTCCCGATGCCAAAGTGCAAAGCACTGCGATGTCTTTCATTTTTTACATGGTTGCTTAGAAAATCATCCTTCAGCTTTTCTTTGAATCGTTCCTCGAATTGTTTGCTGGCTTCTTCTTCGTCTTCCTCTTTGAGGATCATCAGCGCAGCACAATACATGCCCTGGTGGAGTTCATACCAGTTTTTAGCCTTGAAGCACTGCTGAGTACTAAACACCCTATCAAAGTATTCGTAGCTCCTTTCTAACGCACCCACATCAGGTGTAAGCCCGAGTGCCTTGACAGCCACTTGCCCTAAGTAAAGACTCCCTAAAAGGAAATGGCCTACATCAGTCCGGGTAACGGGTATCCCACGTGCTGCTAAGTGTCCTAGACTTTGCTCTATGAGAAGGGCATGATAGCGAAGAGGGTAATAAGTAGCCTTGTTCTGCAACTTTTTTATTATCCCCTTGAAATTCTTGTAGGCTTCTTCGTTAGGATCCAAGCACGCTCCAGAAACCTCACGCATGAGTACAAAAGTTTGATTGAGGGCACAGAGTATACTGCGGTTGGAATCATAATACGCTTTATCTCTTGCTAAGGCTTGATTTTCTGGAGCCTCCAGCTTTTTCACAAGCTTGTTAACTAGGTCTGACAGTGACTTTGTGTTGAACATCGGTTTATCGATGACTGACAAGTTATCGATGACTGACAAGCTGTATTCAAGCACTTCTAAGAGTACTTCTTCTCCCTGTTTGTATTGATCGACTACCTCGTCCAATTTGCTGAACAATGCTTTACAGTAACGGTCTAGCAGGGCTTTATTTGCTTGATCCTTCACCTCGATATGCGCCAGCGCGGTGTATTCAAGCATTTTTCCCCGGCACCTGCTCAAATCGCCGACCTCCTGGTCTTCGAACCATTGAATGCACTCCTCGATTTTTGCTTGGCAATTCTTTCTAGCCGTTGAGTCAGCTTCAGATTTATTACATATCTGGACCAGGTTTTGGGGGGTTTTAGGTTCAGCAGATGGCTTTGAGTCTTCTTCATCGTCACTAGGCATCCCTCCCAACAAACCTACCTTGCCCAAGTAGACACATGGATTGAGATTGTTGCAAAAGTATCAGTAAATTAAGGTAAGTAAGATATTAGCCGTAAAGCTATCAGCTTTTTCTATCGCGTCACTCACCTCAAAAAGATACCCGTATGCCTATAAAAACTTC
>JBJORC010000022.1:0-7987 GCA_046049605.1 Bacteroidota bacterium | reverse complement strand
AGGGAAAGTGCTCCCAAGAGCACTTAACTCCCCCAAAAGAGGGAGTTAGGGAACCTAAACCCCTAAAAAAAGTGCCTCCAGAGTCAGAAGAGAGAAACTGGGTAGATTGTGCAAAGGTCTCTCTCTGTAATTACCCTTACTAGATTTAAAGTTGGCAAGCAGCTTTGAGTAGTCAACACCAAGAAAGTCGCAGTGAATAGATGAGCACGGTGCTCTGGTTAGCTCGTATCATGGGTGTGTGGCCTAATGTTAAGAATTCATACGGTGACAAATGTATTTCCGTTTAGTGATTTTGAAAACCATGATAGATTAATGTTTAAATTGCCGTCAGAAAAATTTTCTTGGCGGTGATTCTCCAATGACCACGGCTGGCTGCTTAAGTTATTACGGTGTCCCGTGCCTTTCTCACGTGTAGTAGGGCGTCGGGGGCATGCGGTTTTCTATTAAGTACCCCCAAATAGCGCCTGAGCATGCTTTACTATCTCTTCCAATATTTTCATGAAACACTGAGTTGGCCAGGCACTGGCGTCTTCAAATATATCTCATTCAGAGCAGCAACAACGGCCGTATCTTCTTTGCTGATTGCTATTGTGATGGGGAAGAAATTGATTTATTCCTTCCATGAACGACAAGTGAAAGAAGCAGTACGGGAGTTGGATTTGGATGGGCATCAGGAGAAGAGGAATACTCCAACCATGGGCGGAATTGCTATTATCACGGCAATTGTGATGCCTACGTTGTTCTTTGCCAAGCTAACCAATACATACATCATCTTGCTGCTAACGGCTACATTGTGGATGGGAGCTATTGGTTTTGTGGATGACTACATCAAGGTCTTTAAGCAAGACAAAAGGGGCTTGGCAGGAAAATTCAAGGTGTTTGGGCAGGTGACTCTGGGGCTGGTTGTGGGCCTGGTGCTTTATTTTCACGAAGATGTAGTGGTGCGGGAACTGGAAGCGCCTGTGGCAGTTATCGAACAAGGAGAGGCAGCACTTGTAGCTTTTAAAGATGTAAAGTCTACAAAAACAAATGTGCCCTTTTTTAAGAACAATGAATTAGACTACAGCCAGCTCATTCCTGGCTTGGGCGATCAACACACATGGGCAGTGTATGTGCTGATAGTCACCTTTGTAGTAACAGCCGTGTCTAATGCGACGAACCTCACAGATGGCTTGGATGGCTTGGCAGCAGGAACGTCAGCGATTATTGGTACTACACTGGCTATTCTAGCCTACTTGTCGGGCAATGTTATTTTCTCACAGTACCTCAACATTATTTATATTCCCAACCTGGGTGAGTTGGTGATTTTTTGTACCGCTTTCGTGGGAGCTTGCGTGGGGTTCTTATGGTACAATGCTTATCCTGCACAAATTTTTATGGGTGATACTGGCAGCTTAACCATTGGGGGGCTCATTGCTGTACTTGCTATTATGATCCGAAAAGAGTTACTCATTCCATTACTCTGTGGCGTTTTTTTGATTGAGAACCTCTCTGTCATCATTCAGGTTCTTTATTTCAAGTATAGCCAGCGAAAATATGGCGTGGGGAAAAGGGTCTTCAAGATGGCACCTATTCATCACCATTACCAAAAAATGGGCTTACACGAGGCCAAGATCGTAACAAGATTTTGGATCGTAGGGATCTTGCTGGCTATTTTCACACTCACAACACTGAAACTGCGGTAGCAGCCCAAGAGCAAATGAGGTATCAATTACTTGGCGTACCCAGGGCCATGCTTGGGGGTACTAGTGGCCTGATCATGTTTTGGGGCCACAGTGCTGGGTTGCCCAGGGGTATAAAAAAAGAAGAGGTTTTTGGGTTTGCACCACGGAATAACTAATTCCATCGTATCGTCAATCACTTGTACCATGCAAGGAGAAAAGCCCACTTTACTGAAAGGAACGCGTGATTTTTCAGCCCCCCAGGTATTTAGAAGGAATTACATTTTTGACACTATTCGGCATATCTACCAGAAGTATGGCTTTTTGCCACTCGAAACACCTGTGCTAGAACACCTGACCACGCTGACAGGCAAATATGGCGAAGAGGGGGACCAACTGCTATTCAAAATCTTGAACTCAGGTGACTTTCTGGAAGGGGTGGACAGTCATACCAAGGATTATAAAGCCTTATTGCCTCAGATTGCAGCCAAGGGGTTGCGCTATGACCTGACCGTGCCCCTGATGCGGTATGTGGCAATGAACAGGGACAAGCTTATTTTCCCCTTTAAGAGGTATCAAATGCAGCCTGTGTGGCGTGCAGACCGTCCACAAAAAGGTCGTTATAGGGAGTTTTATCAATGTGATATTGACATAGTAGGTACCTCTTCTTTACTGTGTGAGGCAGAAATTTTGGTCATGATCCACGAGGTGCTTCTTCAGCTAGGGGTCAAGGACTTTACCATCCACATGAATCACCGGGATGTACTCAAGGGCCTAACAACGCTAGCAGGAGCGACCAACCAAGAGGGATCTCTTTGTGTGGCCCTGGACAAGCTAGATAAGGTGGGGAAAGACAAAGTACTAGAAGAACTAAAAGGCAAAGGATTTGTACCTGCTGCCTTAGAAAGGCTTTCGTTTATCTTTGATCTCCCAACAGCGCAAGTAGACAGGTGGTCGGTCCTGGCCAAGCAACTGGGGCCCACCCAAAAAGGCATGCAGGACATGCGGAAAATACTCGACTACGTACACGATTTAGGGCTAGAGGAACCTTCTATTACACTAGATCCTACGCTGGCTAGGGGATTATCGTACTACACGGGGACGATCTTTGAGGTAAAAATGAAACACTCAGACTGGGGCAGCCTGGGTGGTGGGGGACGGTATGATGGCTTGACGGATGTCTTTGGGCTGACCGGGGTATCTGGAGTAGGTTTTTCTTTTGGTCTGGATCGGCTCTATTCGGCACTAGAGGCGCTGGATTTATTTCCGTCCTCTATTGGCCCTACTACTCAGGTGCTGCTTGCCAACCTAGACCATGCCTCTGAAAAATGGGCTTTGAAGGTACTGACCACCTTGAGAATCAACGATATTTGGGCAGAAATATATCCAGCAATCGTCAAGCTGAAAAAGCAATTACAGTATGCCCACAAACGCCAAATCCCTTTTGTCGCCATCATTGGCGAGGAGGAGCACGCAGCCGGTGTAGTCACCCTCAAAGACATGCGGACCGGCACGCAGCAACAGTATTCGTTAGAACAGGTGCTTCAAGAATTATCTTAAATTTATCAGCGATATAGCATTGCCTTATGGAAGATTTGACCAAAATACTGGGCCAGATGCAGGAAGCCCAAGCAAAAGTTCAAGAGATACAGCAAAAATTAGCCCAAATACAAGCTACCGGTGAAGCAGGCGCAGGCGCCGTGAAGGCTACGGTAGATGGGCATAAAAAAGTACTAAAACTAGATATCGACAAGGAGTTCATGCATCCTGAAGAAAAAGAAGTACTTCAAGACCTAATTATTGCAGCAATTACCCTGGCCACCCAAGCTGTAGAAGAAAAGGTGAAAGAGGAAGTCAAGCAAAGTGCATCAGGAATACTGGGCGAAATTCCCATGGATTTGATGCTGTAAAAAATCCAGGATGAACGTGGGCAAGGCCACCATATAGGTATGGATATCTCAATGCTTATCAACGCATACTAGGGCACATCAGCCGGTCAAACAGCATCCAGAGTCTAGGGAACCAGCAGAGGCACGTAACAATGTCTTTCAGGCAGGAAGGACCAAACAGTTGGCACAAATCAAGGGGGCTTAAGTGCTTACACAATCTAAAACAACACATTACGCACTTTGTAGAAAACTATTGAACAAAAAGTTCATTGATTTTTACACTGTCAATATATGCCTGGTCTACAGAAAGCGTTTTCTGCTGGGCACTTTGGACCGCTAATTGGTCACAGCGTTCATTCTCAATATTGCCTGCATGTCCTTTAATCCAACGGAAACTAACGTGGTGTTGCTGGTACACCTTCCAAAATCGCTTCCAAAGATCCGCATTCTTTTTCCCCTTAAAATCCTTCTTCAACCAAGATATAAGCCAGCCCTCTTGTACTGCCGCTATTACATATTTGGAATCTGAGTAAATGGTTACGGTTTGCTTTTCGCTTTTTAAAGCCTCTAACCCTACAATTACTGCCAACAGCTCCATCCGGTTATTAGTAGTCAGTTGAAATCCTCCAGAAAATTCCTTCCTGTGACCTTGGTATTCCAAAACTACGCCATAACCCCCTGGCCCTGGATTGCCTCTTGAAGAACCATCTGTATAGATGAAGACCAAACTACAAAAAAAGATGAGTCCTGAATAACTTGACCGCTATAGAAAGTACCACAACACCCATCACTTTGTGAATAATATTCACACCTAGCTTGCCTAATCGGTGCTCAATAAATTCAGAATACCGTATAACGACATACACAAATACAAGGTTCGCGAGTGTGCCGCATAAAATATTGACAATGGCATAGTTTTCTTTCAAAGTAAGCAATGTGATTAGCGTACCTGTGCCTGATACAATGGGGAATGCCAACGGTACAATAGAGGATGTCCCATCATTGTCTAGTGAAATATGGAAGATACTGACATCCAGGACCATCTCTAAGCCTAGGATAAATAGTATTATGCTGCCAGCCAATACAAAAGAGTCGATATCAATCGAAAAAACATCAAGCAGAGATTGACCTAAAAACAAAAAAGTAACCATGATTACACTCACCGCGACCATTGTTTTGCGTATATGAATACTCCCTGCCCTTCTTCTTATATTCATAATGATGGGTATACTGCCTAGTATATCCAGGACGGCGAATAGTATCCAAAAAGAAGACAGCACTTGCTGCCAATCAAAGTCAATGAAAAAATTACGGACAACGTGCATGGCATGAAAGATTTTATGAAACAGCCTTACCCCCCTGATGCTGAAAAAAGCATATTCTTGCTCAAATACCGCAACCCGCACAGGAAAGGTTTGCAAACCTAGGCAGCAATAATTATATAAAAAAGCAGGGACTGCCACAGATTGAAGAAAAGCTAATTCACTCCCCCTAGAATTTACTCCCTTAGGACTTATCGCTGATACTTAATGGGAGGCGGCCTCCCATTCTTCAAGGGATTATTTTACTTATATTCGTCAGCTTGTTTTTTGGCCTGTTCCACGTGGAACACTAGCCTGGCACCCTCTGTAAGTAAATGCATACATAAGAACAGTTATATGTTTCCAACATACGACATCATTGTAGTAGGCGCAGGCCATGCCGGTTGCGAAGCGGCGGTGGCAGCAGCCAAGATGGGCGCCAAAGTGCTCTTGGTGACTATGAACATGAACACCGTTGCACAGATGTCTTGTAATCCTGCCATGGGTGGCATTGCCAAAGGGCAAATTGTGCGCGAAATTGATGCACTTGGAGGCATGTCAGGCATCATTGCTGATCAATCTATGATTCAGTTCCGCATGCTAAATAAATCCAAAGGTCCAGCCATGTGGAGTCCTAGAACCCAAAACGATCGCATGCGATTTGCAGAGGCGTGGCGCTTGGCCTTGGAGGAGACACCCAATGTGGATTTCTGGCAAGAAATGGTGAGTGAAATCATCGTTCAAGAAGGGCAAGCTGTAGGTGTAAAAACAAGCATGGGCCTAGAAATTCGGTCTAAAGCTGTAATTCTGACCAACGGTACTTTCCTGAATGGTCGTATCCACATTGGTGAAAAACAGTTTGGAGGGGGCAGAACAGGGGAAAGAGCAGCCAGTGGCTTGACGGAGCAATTGATAGCCTTGGGGTTTGACGCTGGTAGAATGAAAACGGGTACGCCGCCACGCGTGGACGGAAGAACGCTAGACTATCGCAAAATGGAAGAACAACCGGGTGATGAACAGCCCGGAAAATTTTCTTTTCTACATGCTACCCAACCCTTGCAACAACAAAAAAGCTGCTACATTACTTACACCAACAAAAAAGTCCACCAAATTTTAGCGGGTGGCTTTGGCCAGTCACCCCTGTTCAATGGACGCATTCAGGGCCAAGGGCCCCGGTATTGTCCGTCTATTGAGGATAAGATTACCCGCTTTGCAGACCGAGAACGGCATCAAATTTTTGTGGAGCCAGAAGGCTGGCATACTGTGGAGATTTATGTCAATGGATTTTCTACATCCTTGCCCGAAGCTGTACAATACAAAGCATTGCAAGCCATTCCGGGCTTTGAGCATGCCAAAATGTTCCGTCCAGGCTATGCCATTGAGTATGACTATTTCCCAGCCACACAACTCCAATCTACTTTGGAAACACGCCTCATAGCCAACCTGTACTTTGCAGGCCAAATTAATGGGACCACAGGCTACGAAGAGGCTGCTTGCCAGGGCCTTTTAGCAGGCATCAATGCCCAACAAAAATTGAAAGGACTAGCCCCCCTAGTTTTGTCCAGAGCCGATGCATACATCGGAGTGTTGATTGATGACTTGACTACCAAAGCCACGGACGAACCTTACCGCATGTTTACGTCCAGAGCCGAGTTCCGGATTTTACTGCGCCAAGACAATGCCGACCTGCGCTTGACTCCTATAGGACACCAACTTGGCTTGGCCACTCATGAACGCCTGCAATGCGTGCAAACAAAAAAAACGAATACTGCGCAGTTACTAGAAGCTTTTAAGACCTGGGCGTTTACGCCAGTACAGATCAATACCCATCTTGCTCAGCTAGCATCAGCGCCTCTTCAAGAGAAACAATCCGTTTATCAACTACTGAAACGGCCTGAGCTCAATGTGGAAGTGCTTGGCACTGTAGATAAAGCGTTGGCCCAGTATTTACAGGGGTATGATCAGGCAGTACTGGAGCAAGCGGAGATACAGTTGAAGTATGAGCGATACCTTCAAAAGGAGAAGGAATTGGCAGAAAAGTCGCAACGGTTAGAAGATTACTACCTGCCTGCCGACTTTGACTATGACCGCATCCGGGCGCTGTCAGCCGAGGCTGCAGAAAAGTTAAAAAAGATCAGGCCAGCTACACTGGGGCAAGCTTCCAAAATCAGTGGCGTCTCACCTGCCGATGTTTCTATTTTGATAGTTTATTTGGGACGCTAGTACAGGAAAGAGCACCACCGTGAATTACTTGCCAATAGGCGTCAGCAAAAGTGAGCGGCAGCATATTCGCACAATGGCAAATAAAGCCGGAAAAGAGATTTTGAAAGGGATTGGATGTACGTTGGCTGGTGTCGTGTGGACAGCTAAGACCAAGCCCGCTTGGGCATCGGAAAGATAATGGCGCTTGTAACCATAGTGGAGTTGACCGCCTTTCTTCGCCCACCGAGCTTCTTGGTCTACCCTTGCTTGAAGTGTCTTGTCTAATGGGGGCTCTTGCCTCTCTGCTAGGGTATAACTGCTCTTCCCTTTAGGCTTACGCAGAGTAGGGGGGGCACCGAAGCATCGACTATGGCTCCTTGCTTCACCAATACACCATGCCCTGTGAGCTGGCTGTTAATCTGATTCAATAATACCTCCCAGGCTCCTGAATGATTTAAGGCTTTGCTGCCAAACTCATACTTCTTATGCGCTTTTCCCTTGGCGATACAGCTTGTCTCTGGAGTAGGAAGGCTATAAACCTTGTTTTTATCTCCTCTTTGTTGGCTAACAATACGCGCCATGATTGGTAGCATAGGTGCATACAGCTCCTCTTTACCCAACTTAATCAACTGCCTATGGAGATCGTGCACTTGGCGCCCTGCTAGCGTGCTAAGCTATCTTCTTCCTTGCGTTTTTTGCTACGCTATTTTGGGTAAAATTTTCAAAAAATATCCCTTAACGCATAGTATGCAATGAAATTTCCCTTTGTTAAGGGGCGACTAATTACTAAATTGACCACGCAAAGGTCTCATCTTACCATCAAAAACTCCTAAAAAAATTACTTGCCATGCCACATACGCGACTTTCACGAACTACAGTAGCGCTTGCGCTATGCATGTTTGTATTCCACGGCTGTCAGCAGCCTGGGCTAAAT
>JBJORC010000021.1:0-2574 GCA_046049605.1 Bacteroidota bacterium | reverse complement strand
GAAGTTTTTATAGGCATACGGGTATCTTTTTGAGGTGAGTGACGCGATAGAAAAAGCTGATAGCTTTACGGCTAATATCTTACTTACCTTAATTTACTGATACTTTTGCAACAATCTCGTTGAATATGTTGATCCAGCGTTTCCTTTTCAAGATGTAGCCGAGCTTTTCTTGTGTAAGGCATAGCAACAAACGCTAGCATGTACGCCATCGCATAGACAACAAGTAAAATTTTTTGAGTACTGGACTGCCAAAGAGGCGCTGCTCAACCTCCTAGGAACGGGTTTGAGGTGTGACCCCACAACACTACATATGGTGTATGACGAAATTAGTGGGATTCGATCGGCTCAGTTCCCAACCATTAGGTTAGTCCCTCTGCAAGTGCAAGACAGTAACTTTGTTGGGCATGTAGCCTATTCACATCAAACCCCATCCATAGTATACCAAGCAATCCCAACACTGCAGCGCCATGACAATGGGTATGTGCGGTCATGCCTTCAACATATTGAGCAGCTGGGTCAGTGTCTTTTTCAATTCCCTACGATCTACAATAAAGTCTAGAAAGCCATGTTCCAGTACAAACTCAGCGCTTTGAAAGCCTTGAGGGAGGTCTTTGCCAATGGTCTCTCTAATCACGCGAGGACCTGCAAAGCCAATCAACGCACCTGGCTCAGCAATATTAAAATCGCCCAGCATGGCAAAAGAGGCACTGACACCTCCAGTGGTCGGATCGGTAAGTAGAGAGATATAGGGCACCTTGGCCTCCGCCAATAGGAGTAGTTTGGCCGAAGTTTTAGCCATTTGCATTAAGGATAATCCTGCTTCCATCATGCGCGCCCCGCCCGACTTAGCAATGATGAGCAACGGAGTGTGGTGTGCCAAAGCATAGTCAATGGCTTTGGCAATCTTCTCGCCCACTACCGACCCCATAGATCCCCCGATAAAGCTAAAATCCATACAGGCAATCACGAGCTTCAGCCCATGCATGCGGCCGTGCGCTACCCTGATGGCATCTTTGAGCTGTGTTTTCTCTTGGGCTATTTGTAGGCGCTGGGCATATGGTTTGGTATCAACAAACTGAAGTGGATCGGCTGAGGTAAGCTGGGGAACAAGCTCCGTGAACTTATTCTCATCAAAAAGCAACTCAAAATATTCTTTAGAGCCTATGCGTACGTGGTAACCATCTTCAGGCGATACATGGGCGTTTTCTCTCAGCGTTCTGGTGTGCACAATTTCTCCTTTGGGAGTCTTGTACCAAAGCCCATCAGGTGCCTCTTTCTTATCCGCTGTGGGTGTCAGAATGCCTTTTGTTTTTCGCCTAAACCAAGCCATATAGATTTTTCATTGTGCATCAGAGGCTCTCCCTACGCCACTGTCACTTCTTTTGCCAAGTATACGTCTTGCACTGTATGTAGCAAGGCAACGCCTTCTTGCATCGGCTTCTGAAAGGCCTTTCTACCAGTAATTAATCCCATGCCTCCGGCTCTTTTATTGATAACAGCTGTTACAACTACTTCTGCCAAATCGTCGGCACCTTGCGATGCGCCACCAGAGTTAATGAGTCCTATCCTGCCCATATAACAGTTAGCCACTTGATAACGACAAAGGTCTATGGGATGCGCGGTGGCAAGCTGCTCATACATCTTGGGATGCGTCTTACCGAAACCAAGAGCCCGGAAACCGCCATTTCCTTCAGGAAGCTTCTGTTTAATGAAATCTGCCTGGATAGTCGCCCCTAGGTAGTTGGCTTGCCCTGTAATGTCAGCAGCAACGTGATAATCAGCTTTTTCCGTCTTAAAAGCATTATTTCTGGCATAACACCATAAAATAGTGGCCATGCCCAGTTCATGCGCCCTTTCAAAGGCTTCCGCTACAGCTACCAATTGTTGCCTAGATTCCTCAGCACCGAAGTAAATCGTTGCACCCACTGCCGTAGCACCTAAATTCCAAGCTTCTTTTACCGTTCCAAACAGCGTTTGGTCGTACTTATTTGGATAAGTAAGCAGCTCGTTATGGTTGATCTTGGCTATAAATGGAATCTTATGCGCATATTTTCTAGACGTCATCGCCAAGATGCCCAAAGTGGTCGCTACAGCATTGCAGCCGCCTTCCAGCGCTAGCTTGACAATATTTTCAGGATCAAAGTAGCAGGGATTAGGGGCAAAAGAGGCGCCTGCAGTATGTTCTACACCCTGGTCTACTGGTAAGATGGACAAGTAGCCTGTGTGCGCTAATCGGCCATGACCAAAGAGGGCAGCCAGGCTCTTTAATACTTGAGGATTTCTATTGGAAGGAAGGAATATCTCGTCTACAAAGCTAGGGCTAGGCAAATTCAATTGTGCTTTAGAGATGGTCTCACAGCGATGCGTGAGCAGATCTTCTGCCGTAGTGCCTAACAGGGCCACAACGTTATTATAAAACATCACGATTTCTTTTGCATGACAAAGGTAACAATTTGAGACTATTGCAGAATAGTTGCTGGATGTTTCCCACTCTTTTTGGGAGGCATATTTGGTCTTTCACATACCTGTTTGCGGCCCAATGGGCTCCTTAAAGCGGCCTATCAAGTCTTATAA
>JBJORC010000020.1:0-6363 GCA_046049605.1 Bacteroidota bacterium | reverse complement strand
GGAGGCGTCTATGATGCCCCCACCTTGCCGAACTTCAATGCCATGGTGCTCAAGTTGATCATTCAGTTTAGTAAGCAGCCTATTCATGGCCCGTTTCTCTGATAGCTCGCTTCTAAAGCGGCTTAGGGTACTGTGGTCGGGCACCGTATCCTCTACCCGTAGTTCACAAAACGCGTTGGCAGACAAAGTATCATTGACCATGTCTTCTACCCCCATGTCAGACAGGTTATACCAGGTTTGTAGAAGCATCATCTTGAAAAGGACCAAGGGGTTGTAAGCAGGTCTTCCTGCTGCGTCCTGGACGGAGCATTTACACACTTTATAGAGCTCTTTCTCAAAGATGGTCCAGTCTATCAGGGCGTCTATTTGTTGTAAAAACCTACTTCTTCTCGTTCTTCTGCTAACATCTACACTGACGAAACTACCTGAAATGCGTTTCTTAACCATGAGATCATGGGTTGGTGAATAAAAATTTGATTAACCATAATATACCCGAAATCTCCCACATTTAACCCACACCGTGCAAAGGTCTCAATATATCAGAATATTTGAGAAGCTATTTGGAAGACTTTTGTACGAGAGATCAATCTTATGAAGGCAGCACAGCAATAGTGCTAGAGCGGGAAGGTGTTCTATTACAGCTGGGTTTCAGCGTCAATTGCCCTTGAGATTCCTCGGTGTTCATTCTCTGGTTGTGAGGTGGAGGGAAGGCATAAGCATGTTAGGAAAACTTACCGTGGCGTATCCATTTTTACTGGTAGAGATGCACAAGAGTGGAGCTTGTACGAGAAGTAACATGGTCCAGTAAACCGTCTAGTGTGTCTGAGCATATTACCGGCATTGCTTCAGGCATGCTGCTCACCGTGAAAGTAGTTGAAGCTGCGGCTGCATTTTGTTGTTTTATACACATTTTAATTATATTGCTCGCAAAATAAGATTTTAATCACCAAAAGATTGATAATATGAACCATTACGAAAAACTAAAGCAGCTAGTACTCGGCATAGAGGACGACTTCAGCAAGTTTTATGAAAAAGAAAATAATGCTGCGGGCACGCGGGTCAGAAAAGGCATGCAAGACCTAAAGGTGTTGGCCCAAGAGATCAGAACACATGTCCAGGACATAAAAAACAAAAACAGCAAGCAAGGATAATCCGACAAAACACAACACACTTTAGAAGAGGAAGCAGTATATGCTCCCTCTTTTCTTATTCTATATCCCCTTGCAAGACAGCAGCCCGTATTTTTTGAGCAAATGATGCAGGGGCTGCGACGAGCGGTAGCCTTACATGGTTTTTGCAAATGCCCAATACAGCCAGCAGTTGCTTGGTGCCTACAGGGTTGCCTGCCTGGCCAATCAGTCTATCTATCGGAAGTAATTCCCAGGCATGGGGTCGTGCTGCTGCATCATCGCCTTTTAGTGCAAGGTCGACCACATGGGTCATCGTTTTAGGAAATCCATTGGCTACAGTGCTGATGACCCCTACAGCCCCTACAGCTATCATAGGAAGTGTTAGCATGTCATCACCTGAAATAATTAAAAAGTCACCGTGCTTGCCTTTAGCAATTTCCATACACTGCAGCAAGTCGCCAGAAGCTTCTTTAATGCCGATGATGTTGGGATGCTTGCTGAGCCGCAAGGTCGTCGTTGCCGTCATGTTTGTACCCGTTCTGGAAGGGATGTTGTAGAGTAGGATAGGCACAGGGCACGTCTCTGCTATGGCCTTGTAATGCTGATAAATTCCTTCCTGAGAGGGCTTGTTGTAATAAGGGGTTGCTGAAAGCACGGCATCAATTCCTTGAAAAGGAGTATTTTTGATTGTATTGATGACCTCATGGGTATTGTTGCCTCCTATGCCACAGACGATGGGAAGGTTATTAGTATTGTGGGCATGGACGAAAGATAAGATCGTTTTTTTTTCCTCAGGCGTTGTTGTAGCAGCTTCGCCTGTGGTGCCGTGTACCACAAGGTAGCGGACTTTGCTGTCGGCGATGTGGTCCAAAAGTCTCTGCAACCCCTGGAAGTCAACATTTAGTTTTTCGTCAAAAGGAGTCACAATCGCTACACCAGTGCCTATGAATTTTTTTGTCATTGTGTTTTCAGTAGCTGGGTGTAATGTACCATCTGTGTTGTTAAGTCATTAATGTCGTTGCTATTAGGTTGCTTATCAAATGTCACCATCATCTCGAAAAGGCTTGTACGTACGGTGTCATAGTAACCTACTCTGCATTTGGCTTGGGACTTGGCCAGGAGGTAGTCAATCACAGGATCTCCCACTAGGTCTACCTGGAATAAGTAGTCAAAAGGAGTGTCGATAAAGGCCTTGGCATGTGGGCTTGTGATGGTTCCCCAGAGTCGCAGATCGCGATGGGTAATGGTGGGAAAAGCAAGGTAGGCACTCTGTATAGGCGCTGTTGAATAACACAGCCCGGCCACTTTTTTCCCCAGCTTGTTGAGCTGGGTTGCCAAATGGCGTGCAGCTTCGTGCTTTTGTGGATTATTGGCACTGTATAGAATACCCATGTTTTGGGCTTGTTGAAACCCCACACTGGTGCGTACTACACGACTGGTCTTGACGAGCTTCTTGGTGTAAAGCGTAAGTATTTTCTCTTTGATGCGTGACATCACAATCCCATCATATTGATGATTCCCTCTTCAGAAAGCACTGGGATACCCATTGTCTGCGCAGCAGCTAATTTAGCAGGCCCCGCGTTGCTACCCGCTACGAGATAGTCCACATTTTTAGAGACAGCTGTGAGAAGTTTGCCGCCGTAGCGTTTGATATATGTTTTTAGTGTTTCGCGTTCTAAGTGCTGAAAATTACCAGAAATCACAAAATTTTTGCCTGTAAGGGACTGTTTCTCAGTAGCAGTAGTTGCTGTTGCCACATTGAATCGCAAACCTGCGTGTTTGAGCGCTGTAATCAGCTTCAGATTATCTGCGTCCTGAAAGTAAGCTTTTATACTATGGGCAATTTTCTCGCCCACCTCAGGAACCAAAGTAATATCTTCTGTAGTGGCCTTTATCAAAGCATCGATGTGTTGAAAATGATGAGCAAGCTTTTCAGCCACAGTCTCGCCCACATGCCGGATGCCCAAGGCAAATAATACCTTCTCAAAGGGCATTCTTTTGGACTGAGCAATGCCTTGCAGCAAATTTTTAGTGGCCATTTCCTTGAATCCCTCTAGCGGATAAACGTCCTCATAGCGAAGCTGATAGAGATCAGCTGGAGTACGTAGCAACCCTTTGTCAAAAAATAGGTCAACAGTTTTGCTGCCTATTGAATCAATATGCATGGCCTTTCTATGTACAAAGTGCTTGATGCTCCCTGTGAGCTGAGGAGGGCATTCTTTTTCATTGGGGCAGTAGTGGATGGCCTCTGCTTCGTATTGAATAAGGGGAGTGCCACAGGCTGGGCAGTGAGTAAGGAAGATAATGGGCTTACTCCCAGTTTTTCGTTTGGTCGCATCTACCGCTGTGACTTTGGGAATGATATCTCCTCCTTTTTCAACAAACACGGTGTCTCCCAGATGTAAATCTAGCCGGGTTATTTCGTTAGCATTGTACAATGAAGCACGCTTGACAGTCGTTCCCGAGAGTAGGATAGGCTTCAGGTGTGCTACGGGCGTAACGGCTCCCGTTCTACCAATTTGGTAACTTACTTTTTCTAGGACAGTAGCAACGTTCTCAGGCTTGTATTTGTAAGCAATGGCCCATCGCGGGCTTTTGGCTGTGTATCCTAGCCGTTCTTGTTGTTCAATGGTATTGATCTTGACGACAATGCCGTCGATGTCAACAGGTAAACTGTTTCTATTTTTCTCCCAGTAGTTGATGTAGGCAATGACTTCTTCAATAGTACCACACTTTTTATAAGTGGGGGAAGTAGTAAAGCCCCACTCTTCTAGGAGATGAATGCCTTCCTCATGGGTTTTTAGTGCTATTTCTTCTGTTTTGAGGGCATAGGGATAGAAGTCAAGCAAGCGTTGGGATACCAGTTTAGAATCGATCATCTTGAGTGTTCCGGCTGCTGTATTTCTAGGATTGGCTAAAGGGTCTTCACCGCGTACTACCCTTGTTGTGTTGAAGGCTTTAAAGTGGGCACGAGGCATCAACACTTCTCCTCGTACTTCAAACTCCTGGGGTACCCCTTTTGTCTGGATACGTTTGGGAAGTGTGGCAATGGTTCGTGCATTTCTTGTGATATCATCTCCTTTTTCCCCATCTCCCCGGGTAACTACGCGTTCCAAGGCACCTGCCCTATACCATAAGCTGACGGCAATCCCATCAAACTTGAGCTCACAAAAGAACTCCATCGCTGCTCCTTGCAACAACTTCTGAGTCCTCTGTACAAACTTATAAATTTCTGCCCCTGAATAAGTGTTGCTCAGAGAGAGCATGGGGTATCGGTGGTAGACCGTGGCAAAGTTTTTGGTAGGTTGTTCTCCGACTTGCTGCGTGGGAGAGTTGGGTAGGTGTAATTCAGGAAATTTTTTTTCGAGCTGCGTAAGATTTTCTAAAAGCCGATCGAACTCGTAGTCTGATATCTCAGGCTGCCCTTTTTGGTGATACAGCACATTGTGATACTGTATTAGTGCTGTTAAATCTTGTATTTTTTTCTGTGCTTCTTGGCGGGTCACGTATTTCAAGCTTGCTTCACGAGGTGAAGCAAGATACTGGCTTACTGTTTATCCAGCAATGGCTGGGCATTGACCATTGACTCTCACAGCAAAAACTCGCAGATGATAGCCGACACCGCACCTGTTAAGCTTGCTATGAACTTACGGTTATTAGGCTGATGACCTGGGTTGGCTTCAAAGAAGATAGTAGTGGCAATATGCACCAAGCTTCCGCTGACAATACCCCACAAGGCCAGTGAGACCTGCGTTGGAAACCATTGTTGTTGGCTGACGTAGTTACTTCCCAATAACCCTAAGGGAGCAGCTAGTGCGAAAATAAACAAGTACATAAGAAGCTTTCTTCGGCTACTGACAAGCTTGATCAGAATACTTACTAAGGCAAAAGATTCTGGCACCTTATGTAGAAGAATGCCGATCAATAGCGTATTGGCACCATGATGGTGATGGTGGTTCAGACATACAGAAGGATCATTGAGAATGATGCCATCTGAGAAAGCATGTACAAAAAGTGCAGCCATCAGTGTTAGTGGTGCCATGGTATGTTGATGCTCTCCTTGGTCTATGTCATATAGATGGCCATGTTCTACTCCTTTGCTAAAGCGCTCTAAAAAAAGCTGTAGAAAGAAACCTACGAGGACATAAAGCCCAGCCAACCTTGCATTGGAGTGGAGTACAAACAATTCTGGGAAAATGTGTAGGAAAGTGATAGCAAAAAGATACCCTCCTGAAAATACGAGGAGAAGTTTCAAAGCAGCCGGACTAGGTCTTCGAATAACTAGCACGACTATACCGCCTAGAGATGCGGCAAGGAACAATAGCAAGGATTGAACAATCATTTGTAAGGGGATTAGGTTATGGCCCGCAAATGTAGCATAATAAAAGTAAAAATGGGCTTAGTTTCACGCTAAGTCATGTGCGGGAACATCTAAATAAATAGATAGACATAGGCAGCAAGGACATACTATTGTGATAAAAAGGAATCTGAGCGTACACTGATCATGTATAGATCCCAAACCTTCATATGTCAGCACGTTTGTAACAATATGTGAAGAGGCACTCCAATGTAGATGGCTCATTGCATAACCATAACGCTATCGATTTGCCGCAAGTATTGATCACAGCTTATCACCTACAAGTATTTCCTTCTTTGTGGTGCTAGTACACTGACGCTGCCTGGAACCAGGCAAGCGACAGGGTGAAAAGAAAAAAGCTAGTCTTAGTTTTTCTTTTCCTTCTTGACACAAAAGAGAATGAAAAAATCTGTCTTTTAGTCTTGCATTTTAGGGAATAAGTGATCACCTTTTCGATGTTAACCGTAAAAATGCGTTTATGTATACACAGTTTCAAAGATTCCTAGCGACGTTACTCCTTTTCAGCATGTTGCTGCAGAGCTGTCACAACCCCAATTTAAAATTGGCGTGTGAGGAAGTCCCTAAAGTACCTACGAGCCAGCAGGGCGCCAACCTAGTAACCCCTCCTAATACCCTGCCAGTAACACCAGCACAGCAAGCACTGGTACCTAGCCATGCTGTAGCTGCAGAAAAAGTTTCTGGCAACCCCACAGAGGGAGCCCATGCAACGCCCATAGCCTCTCCTATCATCATAGCGAGACTATTGCAGAATAGTTGCTAGTTGTTTCCCGCTCTTTTTGGGAGTCATATTTGGTCTTTCACATACCTGTTTGCGGCCCATTGGGCTCCTTCAAGAGGCCTATCAGCCCTTATAAT
>JBJORC010000019.1:0-14466 GCA_046049605.1 Bacteroidota bacterium | reverse complement strand
ACTAACGCACTATTGGCCGGTATGGGGCTCAACTTGATGCTCCTGGTCAGAGAAATGGCAGGTAATTTTTTGGCTATCTTGTTTTGGGGCTTTTTCCCACTAGACTTTCGTCAAAAATTGTACCCGAATACAAACTCATTGACCCCACGTTTTATTTGTTAAGGCTCGACTAATTACTAAATTGACCGTGCAAAGGTCTCAACACCATGTTCAATGCACAGTCCGAGACCTTTACATGGTTTAGTATCATCCCAATGAACGTTTTACAGTTGACAGGAAAAATTTCCATACAATCATGTGAGCTTATCCTCCCTTGCTAGGAAACATGAAGGGTAGTTCGTATCTATGAAGCGATTGGAAGTAGCACCAAACTATTGCAATGTGCTCTAATGCGTGAATCTGCCATTCGAGATTGTTGCAAAAGTATTAGTAAACTAAAGTATCGATATTAATCTCCCTACAGTCCTGTACTTACAAACTGAAGAACAAAAAGGAAAGTGCATCGCTAACTTTTTGGATAAAAAATTGATTGTTTATCGATTGCTCCTAGGCCGTTTCACATTCAATGGCTAAAGTGCACTAATCGTCGTTTAATCTTACAGTCAATAGATTTGGAAGGATTCGTCCGCTAACTGTGAGATCAAACGTCAATTAGTGAAGCGCTTATTGAGATATCTGCCAAAACACGCCCCAAGACCATACATAAGAAAACTGACTCATAGACTCGCCTACCAACTGAGTAAGCTATCTCCCCTTCGGAAAGGCTTTGAAACCAGGCGTGCTTTCCGTTGCTTTACGAACACCAACAGAAATATTCACTTTTAATTGTGAAATCGCTACGCCATCTCAATAAATACCTAGTCCGCTACAAGTACCTACTCGTTTTAGGGGCAATATTCACAATTGCGACCAATGTCCTCTCAATCGTTCCTGCACGCCTTATCAAACACGCTTTTGCGTTGGTACAAGAAAGTATAACAGGTTACCAGACTTTGACTGATTCCAGCCTCCAAGCAGCTACCTATGATAGGCTAGGCAGGGGTATGCTTATCTACGGTGGGCTCATGCTACTAGCAGCTGTCCTCAGAGGATTATTTTTCTTTTTAACACGCTGGACTATCATGGTCGTGGGAAAACGTGTAGAGTACGCACTCAAGAACGAAATCTATGCCCACTACCAAACACTCCCTTTGAGCTTTTACAGAAGCAATAGTACGGGTGATTTGATGGCACGGATTTCAGAAGATGTTAATCGAGTGGGTATGTACCTGGGGCCTGCTATTGCATATAGCCTCGACGCGGTCGTCACTTTCCTGATGCTTATCCCCTATATGCTGATGATTAATGCCCGCCTGACGCTTTATGCAGTGCTACCAACATTGCTCCTGGCAGCAGGCACTTATTACATTAGCACTTTCATGAAAGAACGTTCCGAAGCTATACAATACAAACTCTCTGGAATAACCACTTTTGTGCAAGAGTCTTTTTCTGGCATCAGCGTGTTGCAAGCTTTTGCCCGAGGAGTAGGATTTACCAAGGTTTTTGCCAAGGAATGTGACGCTTACAAAACCCAATTCCTGCGTCTAACCACCATCAATGCCATATTCTTCCCAGCGGCCAAAAGCATCATTGGTTTAGGGGTTGTATTGGTGGTTTTTATAGGTGGCCAAGAGGTGATCAAAGGGAGGAGCACGCCAGGTGATATCGCTGAGTTCGTCATGTACCTAAACCTCTTGGGATGGCCTACTTTCGCTGTGAGTTGGATTAATAACATTGTGCAAAGGGCTGCAGCCTCTCAAAAAAGAATCAATGAGTTTCTCCAGGAGAAAAATTCCATGGTTTCAAAGAAGGCGCTAAGAAATCCTATAAAAGGCCATATTTCTTTCAAAAATGTAAGCTTCACCTACCCTAATTCAGGGGTCAAGGCACTACACGCTGTCACTTTCGAGGTAGCTGCAGGCACCAGGACAGCTATTATCGGTACTACAGGGGCAGGCAAGTCCACAATTACTCGCCTAATAAGTCGTCTTTATGATGCGGATGCCGGTGAAATAGCAATTGATGGGATTCCTATCCAAGATTATGCTGTACCATTCCTTAGGCAGCAACTGGGCTACGTGCCACAGGATGTATTTCTCTTTTCAGATACGCTAAAAAATAATATTTCTTGGGGTAAGCCTGAGGCTACTACCCCTCAGATCATCCAAGCAGCCCAACTGGCAATGATTTATGAGAACATTCAACAATTCCCTAAGCAAATGGAAACAATGGTGGGAGAAAGAGGCGTAACACTTTCAGGCGGACAAAAACAACGCATTGCTATCGCTAGGGCATTCATTCGTACTCCAAAGATATTGGTACTAGACGATTGTCTTTCTGCTGTAGATACACAAACGGCCAGCAACATCTTGCGCAACATAGAGCAAGCCATGCAAAGGAGTACTGTGCTTTTTATTTCCCACAGAGTATCTTCGGCCCAACTTGCTGACCAAATTTTAGTGCTGGAGGCAGGAGAGCTTGTTGAACAAGGCACCCATGAAGATCTTTTGGAACACAGAGGGACCTACTATGCATTGTACAGGCAACAACAACGACGGCATGCAAAATAGTTATGAGTTAGGCAGCTTATGTCTAAACCTTCCTGAAGTCAGCATCTTATGAACATAGACAGCAGGATGCCCAAGAAAGCTTTTAGTGGCAAGGTCAGGCAGCAACGGTTATCGAAAATCACCTACCGGATATTTGATATTACTAAAAGAGAACAAGACTTTCTCTTCCTTGTCCTCGTGTTGCTATTACTGTGTAAGCTCGTGCTTCCTTATCCTAACATTGCCATGTGGTTTGGCTTTGCACTGGCCAGCTATTCAGCAATTGCTAACGACAGCATTCAAACAATAGGCACCTTCATAGCTTCTAATGCACACAGGCAATGGTGGCATTTGTGGATTTTTATGGGCATCATCTTTATCGGTACGGTCACCTATAGCTGGGCGACTTATGGTGGAGATGTGAGCTACCAAAGGCTAACAGAAAAGGGGTTCTCTGAAGCACCACAAACTTTTAGCTTTTTACAGCTCTTCGCCCCTATCGCCTTGCTTATTCTGACACGCATGCGCATTCCTGTATCTACCACTTTCTTGCTCTTAAACGTTTTTGCCACAGATGCCAATGCTATGTTTAGTGTCCTCCAAAAGAGTTTGTATGGCTACCTCATTGCATTCTTTCTGGCCATTGCAGTTTGGTATCTTACGACCCGATTTGCTGATCGGTACTTTAAGGGCAGACCTGGATTAGGCTGGACAGTCTTGCAATGGATTACCAGTGGGTTACTCTGGTCAGTCTGGCTCATGCAAGATGCCTCTAACATTGCTGTATTTTTGCCCCGACAATTGGACGCGCTAGCGTTCCTTATGTTTATTGGGTTGATCTTTTCGGGACTAGGTGTCCTGTTTTATTTGAAGGGCGATCGCATGCAGCAGTTGGTCAATGAAAAAGCAGGGCTTACGGACATCAGGGCCGCTACACTTGTGGACCTTGTTTACATGTCTATTCTTTTCTACTTCAAAAACTTGAATACCCTACCTATGAGCACTACGTGGGTGTTTATAGGGCTGCTAGGCGGTAGAGAGCTAGCCATTGGTATTTCCAAAAAGACAGCAAAAAAGCGTTTTAAGGCCCTGCAAAAGAGCATTAAATTCATTAGAAAAGATTTGCAGCATGCACTTATAGGGCTCATTATTTCGATCATATTGGCCATTTTCGTAAATCCAATCATACGAGAAGCCATGCACGAGTTTATACCAGGTGTTACGAAATAAACGGGGCTTACGCACCACGACAAACACAACTAGCCACCGTACTTGGTTCACAATTTTTGGAGCAGCCAGGTTACTAGGCTTAAAAGGATGCTGAGGACAATGCCCGTAGTAATGGGCGCATAGAACTTAAAGTTTTCTCTCTCCATCATAATATCGCCAGGAAGCCTCCCCAAACCTAGCTTAGAAATCCAAGGCCAAAGCAGCCCTATAACGCATAAAATGATGCCCAAAATAATCATTATCCTGGACATGGTTAGCCTGTGGGTGATTTTGGAGAAACCGTACGCACGTAAAGCGCCTCACCCATCAGTACTCTACGGACTTTTAGGTCTTTGAGTCTTTTGTTAAAAATGGGCCAAAGGTATTCGCCCTTGATTTGACCTTTTTTTGAGACTTGAGCAACAGGAAGCTCGATGGGCTGCACGTGGAGACGAAGTAAGTATCTTAACAATCTCCAGCCTCCGCCCGTTACCTCAAGGCGGATGGCAGAGGGAGGCTCTTTAGCAAAGGCTACCTTAGATTCGTCTATAGTAAAAGAGACAGGATAACTGATATCTGTCGTATAAACCTTGTTAAGAGCGTTAAGAAGCCAGAACATCATGGCACCACCCATGCAAAAAAAGATAGTCTTCCATCTATGTTTACGCGCTGATGCTCCCATTGCAGTTTTTTGAGAGTAGGCCTCTATTTCTTTTGTGCACGCCGCCTAGTATAATCTAAGGAAATGGCACTTCTCGCAACGGTAATTTTAGAACCTTTACTGTCTACTTCCAAGGTCAGCGTGTCCTCCGCCACATCATACACTTTGCCATATATGCCCCCAATGGTTATTACCTGCTCTCCTTTTTTAATCTTTTCCAAGAAGGTGTGCTGCTCTTTTTTTCGCTTTTGTTGTGGCCTGATCATAAAGAAGTAGAAGACCAACAGCATACCGCCTATCAAGACATACTGATGAACGGAACTTCCTCCAGTGACTGGTGCATCTAATAGTATAGAATTGAACATGTTTTTTTGCTATGTGTAGTGGGATCTAAACGAAATTCTTTTTGTAAAAAGCTTGTCTCGTTATTGTTATTTACTGTTCTAGCTGTGCAGCCAGCTCATTAGCGTCTTGCAGAAGCTGCTTAGCTCTGCTGATTGTTTTATCAATGACTTCTTGGCCAGCAACTTTTGCTTGACTCGATACAGCAACCTTGGTATGAGACAGTGCTTTGATCAATTCTTGTAGCTTTTCTACATAGTTTTTGATTTTGTAGCTAAGTACTTTTCTGACGTTGTTGCCGCTGGCAGGGGAAAAAAGCACACCCCCCACAAACCCCACAGCGGCACCCAAAAGAAGAGTAATGATGCTGATTGAGTTTCTGCGCATGGTTGTTTTTGGAAATCAATGTAGTGTACAAAATATCAAACTTTGTTACCATCTCCTTGGTGGAGGGTGGCTGCAACAGCGTCTAGCAGACCGTTGACAAATTGGCTGCTCTTGGGCATGCTGTAAATTTTGGACAAATCTACGTATTCATTGATAGAAACTTTTATGGGAATGTCGGTGAAGTAGAGCATCTCACACAGGGCAAGCTTGATAATGATCCTGTCCAGCAGCATGATGCGGTCTACTGCCCAGTTTTTCGATTTTTGTGCAATCAGCACCTCCAATTCCTCATCTCTCTGCAGGGTTCTTTGCACCAAATCAGTGTAGAAACACTGCCCTGACTCCCAGTGGGCAGCTAGGCTGAGTACACTTAAGTTAGAACATTTTTCTGAATTTTGCATGCAGCTTGGCATGCCTTGGTGTACCAGCTTCTTTACAATGTGCCTGTGGGCCGCCCACCTCAAATCTAAATCATTAAAAAAAGATTGGATGACCTCCTTATTGAAGATAATGTTCTCAATCAGAAACACCACAAGCTGCTGATCTTGGGCTGGGGTTATCGGATGTGCAAGATAACGCTGTATAGCAGGGTCTTTCTTTACAAACTGATTGTACCAGCTTTCCACCATAGGTAGGTGATTGCTCCAGCCAGCAGCTTCTTGTTGTACTAGCTTGGCCAAAATGCCATCATTTTGCAGGTGCTGCAGCATAGAACTATGGGAGAGGCACACTGACATACTCCTAGCGTACTGCTGACTCAGCTTGGGTCTTTCAGTTTGTTTTTTAGCAATGTATGCCCATTCAACAAGTAATTGCCAAATGCGGACACAGGCTTGGTTTATTTTAACTACTGTTCCCATCAATCCCTCCTTAAGTCTACGCGTGTCTTGGGCCAATTCATTTTCATAGCTGGCACGGGCCCGAGTTACCGCTGCGCTAACGAGGCTACTGGGAGTGGGAATAGCAGCAGGGAGAGGGCTAGAAGGTATCACAGAAGAGGAGAACAAGGCCAGGGCTTGCTGTACTTCCTGGGCTAGTTGGGCTTTGTCTGCTGGCGGATTAGCAAAGACATCAGGAATAAAATCACCACGTATTTGGTCTAGTGCCCAATCGTAATTGGCCTGCTTGCATACGTAAAAGGCATAAAGATGCAGCACTGCCTGAAGGCGTATAAATCTACGGTTAAGTCCCGAATGATCTGTCAAGGCAATGTCACGACGATGCAAAATTAGAGAAAAAGGTCAAATTTATTCAGAAACACCTATGCGTGAAGAGGGGCATTTTGAGTGTTATGAATTCTTTCTTCAGCCAGGTTCTCAGCAACCACTGATGGTGGGATGTGTTCTTTTTCTGACCTGTTGAGTACTTCCAAGCAAGTATCATAGATGCGTTCAACATGCTGATAGGCCAGCTCACCGCTGTAGGTATAATACATACCCGTATAAACGTTAATGAGCCCCCCCGCATTGATCAGGAAGTCAGGGACATATACAATACCTTGGTCAAATAACAACCGACCGTGACGTTGCCCATCTTCCAATTGGTTGTTGGCGGCACCTGCAACTATTTTGCACTGAAGTCGAGCAACAGTGGCATCATTAAGCGTGGCACCCAACGCACAAGGGGCATACACGTCCAAAGGCAAATCATAGAATAGCTCAGGCTGTACAATATGCACCTGATGGGCTTGGGCAATAGCAACCAACCCTGCTTGTGCCACATCTGTGACATAGACCTGGGCCCCTTCTTTACGTAGGCGCCCTATCAAATGGGTACCTACTTTACCGACTCCTTCTACACCAATTTTTTTCCCTTTCAGGTGATCAGTACCATACACTTTTTTTACAGCTGCTTTAATGCCCATATAGGTGCCATAAGCTGTGAAAGGTGATGGATCATCGCTACCCCCCTGTACACTGGGCAGAGATTGTACGTATTGCGTTTCTTGGGCAATAGTTGCCATGTCGTACATGTTGGTGTTCACATCAGGAGCCGTGATGTATCGACCATGCAGTGCATCAACAAACCGGCCATACCTTCTTAGTAAGGCCTCGGTCTTGACCTGGCGGACATCTCCCATGATGACTGCTTTGCCGCCACCTAGCTCAAGGTTCGCCAAGGCTGCTTTGTACGTCATTCCTTTGGCCAGTCTCAGCACATCAATGAGCGCATCTTCGTCATGGGCGTAGTCCCAGATACGTGTGCCCCCCAGGGCAGGGCCAAGTGCAGTATTGTGGATGGCAATGATGGCCTTGAGACCTGTGGCCTTGTCATAGCAATAAACAACTTGCTCGTGCTCATCTTGGGATACTTTGTCAAAAATTGAGCCTGGCGATTGTGAGATCTTGGGGGCATCGTTAACATCCATTACGTTGCAGTTTTGTTGACCTGAGGAGACAAAGTTAAGGATTTTTAGAAGACTACAGCGCCAACAGACAACCCATTGCCTTAAATGGCTTGTTTGATTGTGCATGACAACAAGGCCTACCGGCAGGAAATTCATCACTTGGCCAATTGAATGCGAATGGCCACTCCATGGCTGTCCTGAACTTTCATTTTAAACCATGCTGCGTCTTGGGCCTAGGGCTCCCTAGTTTTATACCCCTTCTCAAAACATTAACTTTGGTCGAACTCCGCACCTCCGTCAATTCGTATGCGCAAACTGTTGCAGCAAGCCTTTTTCTTGGTATCCCCATTTTTATGGAAGGACAAGGTCGTCCGCCTGGCAACCATATGTACCATAGGCATCATTCTTCTCAACACACTGGCACAAACAACCGCACCTTGGCTGTTTGGCTATCTACTCAAGCACTATCTAGCGCTAGGCACTATTGTCGTACTGCTAATAGTAACACTCCTACTACTTTGTTGGTATGTTCATGGTACACTTGGCCACCTGCAAGCCATTGTTTTCTTTCCAGTGATCAACCGGGCCATTCGCGACATTCGTATGCGTGTAGTCATGAAGCTACATCAAACGCCACTTCAATCTTGGGAAAGATACGGCGTCACAGAGATTCTCAGCGCCAGTACACGCGTTTCGCAAAGCATTCGGGGATTTATGGATATATCCTTCGTAAACATTCTCCCATCCCTCTTCAAAATTGGTGTCTTCTCAGTAGCCATGTTTCATGTCCACCACAGTACGTGGTATTTCTCACCACTTGTTGTACTCATCTATGGCTATGTGTACTTCGGCATACGCAACTTCCTAAAATTGCGCCGCCGCTGCTGGGAAGCTACAGACCAGGTCAACACAGCCGTAACCGATAGCTTACAAAACACCAAATTCTATAGATTCCATCTAGAAGAAGAGGCAACGCGCCTATCAGCATTCTTCGATGCAGAAGAACAAGGCTGGTTGCACAATAACCTTTTGCTACATAAAATGCCGCTAGTTCAGGTAACATGGTTCTCCATCATTAGAGGGGGGCTCATCATACATCTAGTGCTTTTGCTGCGGACCGGGGAACTCTCCTGGACAGACTTTATAGTAATCGAGCGATATTCCTCTTCTATCTACAAGCAGGTAGCCAGTACTACAAACCAGCTCCGAAGATTGCTGAGTAGTGTCATAGATTTAAAAAAGGTCCTGGACTTGCTGGCCTTGCCAAACCGCTCTTCTGATGCATCTCTGCCATTTTCTCAATCTGCTCTTGCCCATACACCCCCAATCCTTCAAGTTTGTAATGTGTCTTTTGCTTATGACCAGCTTAGCACAGCAGTCTTAAAAGGGTGTTCGCTAAGTATCCACCAGGGTGACAAGGTAGCTATCACAGGCCCCTCAGGAGCAGGGAAAAGTACGCTTTGTCACTTGCTTGCTGGCATTTATCAGCCCGAGCGAGGGAAAATTTTGTTATGGGGTACGCCCCTGGACCAACTTTCGCTCGCTGCCATTGGCCAGCACGTGCACCTTGTGGACCAAGAAGCAAATCTGATCAGTGGCACCATTGCTGACAACCTGATGACAGAGAAAGTGCAGGCAACGCCTTTAGCCTACCTCAAAGACCGCTTGCACCGCCCAGCTGGGCAGCAACTGAGTAGTGGCGAAAAACAGCGAATTCTCCTAACTCGCTGCCTAAGCTACCAGCCGGAAGTATTGATCCTGGATGAAACGTTGGGTTCCTTGGATGAATCCAGTGCCCAAGAGTCGTTGCAGCTTGTGTTGGCACAAGTACCGACAGTCATTTTGGTAACCCACCGACAATCGCTTGTAAAGGGTTTTAAACATATCTATCGCCTGGAGGCAGGCCAATTAAAGGAAGTATAACGCTACTCACGCACAAAATAATTCTTATGCATTTCAAACTTACGGCTCCTTACCAAGCTGCAGGAGACCAACCCAAAGCTATTCAGCAACTTATCGAAGGGGTCCAGCGTGGCGAGGCAGCCCAAACTTTATTGGGAGTCACAGGCTCGGGTAAGACTTTTACCATTGCCAATGTCATAGAAGCACTGAACTGCCCTACCCTGATTATCAGCCACAACAAGACACTGGCGGCCCAGCTGTATGGAGAGCTCAAGCAGTTCTTTCCAGAAAATGCAGTAGAATACTTTGTGTCTTACTATGACTACTACCAGCCAGAAGCTTATATTCCTGCTACCAATGTGTACATAGAAAAGGACTTATCCATCAACCAAGAGCTAGAGAAGCTCCGTTTACGGGCTACTGCTGCCTTGCTGACAGGTAGAAGAGATGTCGTTATTGTGGCTTCGGTATCGTGCATCTATGGCATTGGCAATCCAGAAGAATTTGGTAAAAATGTCATCCGCATTCAAGTAGGGGAGCAGATAGCGCGTCATCGACTGCTGCTCACATTGGTAGACATACTCTATAGCAGAAATGACAACGCCTTTGAGCGGGGCAATTTCAGGGTTAAAGGGGATACGGTGGATATTTTTTTGGCCTATGCAGACCATGCTTACCGCTTTTTCTTTTGGGGAGATGAAATAGAGGCGATACATAGCATTGACCCTGCTACAGGTACCAAACTCTCTGACGAACAACACGTGGCTATCTTTCCAGCCAATCTCTTTGTTACCAGCAAGGACGTCTTAGCACAAGCCATGGAAGCGATACAAGCAGATTTGGTGGCGCAGATTCAGTTTTTTGAGGCCCAGCATCGATTTGAAGAAGCCAAACGCATCAAAGAGAGGACAGAGTTGGACCTGGAAATGCTGCGGGAACTAGGCTATTGCTCGGGTGTAGAGAATTATTCACGCTACTTTGATAGACGTCAACCAGGGTCCCGGCCTTTTTGCCTTTTGGATTATTTTCCTAAAGACTACCTCATGGTGATTGATGAAAGTCATGTAACCATGCCCCAGCTTCGAGCTATGTGGGGAGGCGACCGGGCTCGCAAGATCAACTTGGTAGACCATGCTTTCCGGCTGCCTGCTGCCATTGACAATCGACCGCTCAGCTTTAACGAATTTGAATCGCTCATCAACCAAGTAATCTTTGTAAGCGCCACGCCAACAGACTACGAACTCCGTCAGTCAGATGGCGTAGTAGTAGAGCAAATTATCCGCCCGACAGGCTTACTCGACCCTAAAATTGACGTAAGGCCCAGCACTCACCAAATTGATGATCTGTTGGAAGCAATCAACCAGCGGATTCAGCGCCAGGAACGTGTGCTCGTCACGACCCTTACCAAACGAATGGCCGAAGAGTTAACCAAGTATTTGGAACGGATTGGCGTCAAATGCCGTTACATTCACTCAGATGTAAAAACCCTGGACCGCGTAGAAATATTGCGGGAATTGCGGTTGGGCGTATTTGATGTGTTGATAGGTGTCAACTTGCTCCGGGAGGGGCTGGACTTGCCTGAAGTTTCACTAGTAGCTATTCTAGACGCAGACAAGGAAGGTTTTTTACGCAATGTTCGGTCACTCATACAAACCATTGGCCGCGCAGCCAGGAATGAGCAGGGACAAGTCATCATGTATGCAGACACCATGACCCAATCCATGGAAACAGCAATTAGCGAAACCAACCGACGAAGAAGTCTCCAGATAGCTTACAATCAGGAGCATAACATCTCTCCCCGCTCAGTGCGTAAATCCAAAACAGACATTCTGAACCAGACAAAAATGGTCGACAAAAAGAGCCACCAGAAGTACTATGTAGAAGAGGAAACCCTGAACGTGGCAGCCGATCCTGTGGTGGCTTATATGAGCCAAGAAGCGCTAGCGCAACACATACAAGCAACCCGAAAAAAGATGGAAGCAGCAGCCCAAGTGCTGGAATTTACTGAGGCAGCTAGGCTGCGTGACGAGTTGGCGGCGCTAGAAAAGGCAGGAGTTGCAAAGAAGGACCAGGATAACAATACTCCTCTTCCACAGTAAGCATTCTAGGCAGACGTCAAGAAATAATATCTGACACGCGCTAAGTTATTTCTACTTTGCTCACATGGCTCAATATGACAAGCAGTCAGCTGACATTTCTCCAAGCCGTAGTGTGACTACGGATGTGTGCCAGCTGTGCTTTGATAGGCAAATTTTGAGGATTTTCTAGCACAGGATCTTCTTTTAGGATGTGTTGGGCCGCTGTTCGGGCTGCGTATAGAATCTTGCTATCCTGCACTAAGTCTACAATCTTGAAGTCAAGCACACCACTCTGCTGCACCCCCAGCAAATCACCAGGGCCCCGCAATTGTAGGTCTACGTCCGCAATCTCGAATCCGTCGTTGGTACGCACCATGGTTTTGATGCGCTCCCTGCTCTTACTGTTCAGTTGAGTACTAGTCATAAGGATGCAGTAAGCTTGCTCGCTACCTCGACCCACCCTGCCACGCAACTGGTGCAGCTGAGCCAGCCCAAACCGTTCTGCATTTTCAATGACCATCACAGTAGCGTTGGGTACATCCATGCCTACTTCTATAACTGTAGTAGCCACCATGAGCTTGGTTTCTCCCTTTGCAAAACGCTGCATCTCGCACGCTTTGTCCGCTGCATGCATCTGACCGTGAATAATGCTGATAGGCACCCCAGGAAAAGCCCGACAAACGCTTTCATAACCATCCATCAGGTTTTTGTACTCTAACTTTTCAGATTCTTCAATAAGTGGGTAGACAATATAGACTTGCCTATCAGTAATCATTTGATCTCTGAGAAACCGAAAGACCTTAAGCCTTTGCGAATCATAATAGTGTATTGTCTGGATGGGCTTTCTACCAGCTGGCATTTCATCGATTACCGAAACATCTAAATCACCATAAAAAGTCATCGCTAAAGTGCGCGGAATCGGTGTAGCAGTCATGACCAGTACATGTGGGAAATGGGTTTTCCCTTTTTTCCAGAGCTTAGCCCTCTGCATCACCCCGAAACGATGCTGCTCATCAATAACAGCCAAGCCTAGGTTATTAAAATTCACAGTATCGTTAAGTAACGCATGCGTGCCTACAACAATTTGTAGTGTGCCCGCTTTTAAAGCATCTAGTATCTCATTTCGTTGATTTTTCTTAGTAGCACCCGTCAAGAGTGCTATCGTCATATTCATGGACTGTGCAAATGCCTGTAATGTTTTGTAATGCTGCTCTGCCAATAGCTCAGTAGGTGCCATCATGGCCACTTGCGTCCCACTCCCAATACAAATCAACATGCCCAAAAACGCCACCATGGTTTTCCCACTACCCACATCGCCTTGCATCAATCGGTTCATTTGGTTACCCGATCTCAAGTCTTGATAAATTTCTTTGACGACCCGCTTTTGGGCTCCTGTCAATACAAAAGGCAGTTCAGTAGCGTGAAATCTGTGCAACAGTCTGGTATCATGTAATACCTGTCCTTTGCACTTCTCAAGCTGTATTTGTTTGAGATGCAAGAGCTGTAGTTGTAGATAAAATAATTCTTCGAATTTTAGTCGTAGTCGTGCTTGTTTTAATAATTCATGATCTTTAGGAAAGTGAATATTCAGCAGTGCAGCGGACTTTCCAATAAGTTTATATTGTTGCAGTAATAAATAAGGCAGGGTTTCTGGAATATGATGAGCGGCTCTTTCCAAAAGATTACGCTGTAGTTTGGCCAAGGCGCTGCTATCGATATGCTTGGCTTTGAGTCTTTCAGTAGTATGATAAACTGGTAGTAGATAAAAATCATTTTTTTGGTCAGGTATAAATACTTCCAACTCTGGGTGGACGATACTCAGCTGTTGGGCATAGGCTGTAGGCTTGCCAAATACCGTATAGACTACACCAAGCTGCAACTTTTGAAGGACCCACTGAAGTCCCTTAAACCAGACCAAAGTGATTTCCCCTGTATCATCCCTCAAATGTGCCAATAGTCTTTTTTTGCCTGACTGCATAGTCCTTATCTGAAAGATCGTTCCTCTAAGTTGCACATAAGACATATTTTTTTCTAGTTCTCCGATCTGGTGAAGGTGGGTGCGGTCTTTATACCGAAATGGATAGTGTTGGAGTAAGTCTTCAAAAGTGTACATCTGAAGCTCTTGTTGGAGTAATAGTGCCCTACTAGGCCCCACTCCTTGGAGGTACTCAATTTTTGTTTGTAAAAAAGAAGACATGAAAAAATCCCTAAGACGGAAGAGGCGTTCACAATTTAGTTTTATACACGTCTAATTTATATAGTTATGTATTAATTAGAGGTTGTTATTCTTACTAGGTGGTGGGATAGTTGAAAAAAAGAAAAGAAAAATATTGGAGAAATGGATTGTGGATGGAGTGGACGTATCTTTCAGTTTATCCACAACTTATCCTACCTCTTCGCTCACATGTTTAGGCAATCCAGAGTATATGTGAATAGCAAGTTTTTTCATCATAAAATATTTTCCTGTTACCAATTGTGGATAATTATATAGCAAGTTGTGGATAGTGTGCTGAATGCTCCGTACTCATATTGCGCTTGAACAAAAGCTAACCGTTGCACCTACTTACCAACAAGTTTATCTACACCCATAAGGGGTTATGTATGGAGCTATCCTTTTTAGCACATAGGCAAGTGTGCCATTGTTTGCCTGGCACATCTGAGTTACGTTTTGGGTAGGGATAGTGGACTACAGCGGTTGATCTTTGGGCGTGTTAACAATAAGGGTATGCTAGCTACGCTAGGGCAGGGGACCACAAAGACACATCAAATTATAGAAGTAGCCTATTTCAAAAGTAAGGGTACGTCCTATTGCATGGCCTGAAAATGAATATTTTGAGACCTTTGCATGGTCAATCTAGTAATTAGGGCACATCTTGATAGTTGATGTCATTCTCGACCGTTGAATCTAGATAGCAGGTTTCTTAGTTTATGCCAAAACAGTGGTATAAGCTC
>JBJORC010000018.1:0-7853 GCA_046049605.1 Bacteroidota bacterium | reverse complement strand
AAAGGCCTCTCATCTACCGTCGCCGGAACTAGCACCAGCAGGTGTGTGTCTTTTACTTGATAACCTGGCCAGAAAGGGCAGGAGCTGTTCAAGATCTCATTGATATTGGCTGGCAGCGGGGATACTGCGCCTACCTCTCCAAAGTACTGTTTCCATTCTTTTGGCCCAATGGCCATGGCTGGGATAGATGTCTTCGATAGCTCTGCTTTTTTTGCTTCTTGCTGAGCCGATAGTTGCGCGGGCTGCTCCGTTGTCGTCGCGAGCTGATTTGCTGCCGTTGTGAGTCGTCCTATTACTGCTCGTTTTTCTGCTCTTTCCGTCGCGAGCTGCTCTATTACTGTCCTTAGCTGTCCTTCTACTGCTCGTTTTTCTGCTTTTTCCATCGCGAGCTGCTCTGTCGCTGTCCTTAGTCGCCCTACTACTGCTCGTTTTTCTGCTCTTTCTGTCGCGAGCTGATTTGCTGCCGTTGTGAGTTGTCCTTCTACTACTCGTTTCTCTGTTATTTCCGTCGCGAGTTGTCTATGCATTGCGTGAAAATTGCGGCTTACTTTTCTCGCCACGTAGCCTCCTGTGAGGAATGTACCCACACCCAGAGATGCCCAAACGGGGTTCATAAAATATAAACGAGATGCATCAAACAAATGGGGGGAATGGTTACCATTATTATGGCCCAGCGTAGCCGCATGGCCATAATAATCAACTGATGTTTGTAGGCTTTGCTTTGCCTCTGAAGCTGCAAGCTGCTCTTCTAGTTGCCGAATCCTCATGTTTGCTTCATCATCTTCTCTGCGTGTTTGTGCCTTTCTTTTTCTTTGTTGATTGGACGGGTTTTGATTCATGTGCCCTCCTAAGGCAAAAACACTGGCATCTACAGCGCTTAATTTGATCAAGTCCAGCTGTTGACCACGATCTGGATGCGTCAAGCCCTCCCTGAGCTGATCTTGTATTGATGCGACTGCATCGTTGCCTCCTGAACCAGTAAATACTTCTACTGGGTGTTCGTCTGTTCTTGATCCGTCTGCTGGCACTTCCACGACCATCCATGCTGGCACTTCTCGATTTGATTCTTGGCTATGTACTGATTCTAGGATGGTTATCTGATCATTAGGCGAGCCTTCTGTTTGGAATGAGTGACCATCATCGGCCATCACTGCCATGTGAGTTTTGGTGCAACTTAACAGCACAGTAGTCGCCATAGTGAGTATGCCTGCTACATAGTTGAATTTACTAGGCGCTAAACGGGGCAAACGCATATGAAAACGATTTTAGGTTGGTTTATTTTTTACAAGCACTAGGCAACAAATATGTTGGCTTTAATAATACGAAACAACTGTCTAAAGATGAGTTGAGAAAACTTCGAACTGATCTTGAAGAAAAAAATATCCTGTTACGTCCACCTGCAAGAATTTAGAAATGGCGTGATGCAATAGCAGGAATGCACCACGTTTATCCTAAAAGGAGATTAGCTATTGAGATACTTTGAGCACTTGGTAACCGAAACCAATGATTATCGATTAAGCATTGTAGAACGTATACCGGAATTTGGTTTCCTTCTTTATGCTCTTATGGAAGGTAGTAGTAGACTTAAGTGTATTGGCGGTAAAGATACACTTCAGGCCTGCAAAGAATTGGAGTTAGAGATGTATGGTGCTCCCATGGACGGGTGGCGCTCTGAGGGTGGGTACTTTGAAAGTTTGGTGGCTACGAACAATGAAGGTGATACATTTAGAGGTGATACATTTAGAATAGTGGAGGGTAGAGGAGAGGGCTTTTATTTACACGCTTTCGATAAAAATGGGGAAAACATAGACCAGGATCTCGGTGGCTTTAGCGATCTGCGAGATACGGTTCAGGCATGTAAGGAAGTAGCCCTAGAAATTTTTGGTGTTCCAATGGATGCATGGCGAGAAGAGGAATAGGTAACTATCTGACACTACCTGTCCGATCAACAGACGGGGTTGGTCTTATCGGTACACACCACGTCAGCTAACGTACATGATGGGCAGTGTATGGCGGCCTGCCTGGATCAAGTAGAGCTACCTGTAGGTAGCCGGCTGTTAGCAGACAAGGGGTATTGTTCAGCCAAAAACGAACAACTATTACGGCAAAGAGGTTTACGGAGTGGTATCCAACGCAAGGCTCATCGAAATAGGCCATTGTCCGTGTGGGAAAAGCGGTATAACCAACTCATAGGCCATAGTCGCTATAAGATAGAGCGGGTGTTTGAGAGTATTAAACGTTGGTTTGGAGGGCTAACGGCCCGCTATGTAGGGCTAGTGAAAACCCACGGGCAGCATGCCTTGGAGGCCTGAGCGTACAACTTGTATAGACTCCCGAGGATGGTTATGTCCGAAAGGTAAGAAAAATGAAGAAGAAGTGCTTCCAAGAGCAACTAACACCCCCAAAAAGGGGGCGTTAAGCAGCCTAAACACCTAAAAAGTGTGCCTCCTCTAGAGGAAGAGAGAATCTGGGTAGATTATGCAAAGGTCTCGAAGTGTATTTGTATATCTTTACGGTGGATTCTAGGGAAGCTATGAGACTTTTGCACGGTGTAGGATGCTCTAAACGCCTATTTTTTGGGTTAACGAGAAGAATTCCAGTATAATACTTTGAGCTTATACCACTGTTTTGGCATAAAATAAGGAACCTGCTATCTAGGTTCAACGGTTGAGAATGACATACAACTATCAAAATATGCCCTAATTACTAAATTGACCATGCAAAGGTCTCGCTATATGGGACCGTGTAAAAAAATCAATGATCCCACCCCAAGACAATGAGCCATGAGTGTAGCACAGCAATTACGAGAAGAAGGAGAATTAAGGGGTATGTATACCAAGTCGTTAGACACTGCCAAGAATCTTTTTTCTGAAGGATTTGCAGTGAACTTGATTAAAAAACTCAGACTGTTGAAAAACTCTCTGGGGGCCAAATGAGACTAGAAGTGCATTTTTCAATAGTCTAATGATATGCAAAAAACGGTGAGAGTCAGGTTTGCTCCAAGTCCTACAGGGGCTCTGCACATTGGTGGTGTCAGGACGGCACTGTACAACTACCTTTTTGCTAAAAAGCACCAGGGAAAGTTGATCGTGAGAATAGAGGATACAGACCAAGCACGTTTTGTTCCAGGTGCAGAAGAATACATTCTGAATACCTTGCAGTGGCTAGGCCTAGAAGCCGACGAGGGCCCTTCTCAAGGAGGGATTTTTGGACCTTATAGACAGTCAGAAAGAAAAGAACTTTACCGACAGTATGCTACTCAATTGATAGAAACTGGGCAAGCTTACTATGCTTTTGATACCCCAGAGGAATTGGATGCAATGCGAGAACGGTTGAAAGCTGCCAGGGTAGCCGCGCCACAATACAATGCTGTCAGTAGGTCGTGGATGAGAAATTCTCTGACATTGCCTCAAGAAGAAGTAGCAACCCTACTGCGGGCTGGTGTTCCTTATGTCATCCGCATCAAAGTATCCCATCAAGAAGACATTCGCTTCCATGACTTAATAAGAGGCTGGGTAAAAATGCATACATCGTCCTTAGATGATAAGGTTTTAGTGAAGTCAGATGGGATGCCCACTTATCATTTTGCCAATGTGGTGGACGACTACTTGATGGAGATTACGCATGTTATTAGGGGTGAAGAATGGATTCCTTCCACCCCCATCCATTTGTTACTCTATCGGTATCTAGGTTGGGAAGTATCGATGCCACAGTTTGCACACCTTCCTTTACTGCTTAAGCCTGAAGGTACTGGCAAGCTCAGCAAACGAGACGCTGATAGGCAGGGCTTCCCTATCTTCCCTTTGGCTTGGAAGGACCCCGATACGGGCGAGCATATGCAAGGATTTCGTGAAAATGGGTACCTACCTGAAGCCCTGCTTAACTTCCTGGCATTACTCGGCTGGAACCCCGGCAACCAGCAAGAGATTTTTAGCAAGGAAGACCTTATCCGGGCCTTTACTGTTGAGAAGATAGGCAAATCTGGCATCAAGTTCGACATACGCAAAGCCGAATGGTTCAACCAGCAATACTTGAGAGATCAGCCCGATGAGTCCCTTGTCACATACTTGATCAAAGAGCTAGAAGAAAATAAGATTGCTTACACCCGACAAAAGGCTTTGCAGGTTTGTCAACTTATGAAAGAGCGGGCAGTTTTTCCTCAAGATTTTTGGCAGCAAGGGAAGTACTTCTTTATAAAGCCTGAGGCCTATGACGACGAAATACTGAAAACAAAGTGGAACGTACAGACTGATGCCGTGTTACAGGATTTTGTAACTGTACTCAAAGCATTAGAAGCTTTTAAGGCTGATTCTATTAAGGCCACGCTGATACGCTTGATGGCACCCAGATCTATAAAAATAGGCCAAATGATGCCTGTTTTACGGGTGGCCCTGACGGGCTCTGGGACTGGGCCAGACCTCATGCAGAGCATGGAACTTATTGGCCAAGAGGAATGTGTTGAGCGAATAAAAAATTTCTTAGCAGAATATCTTCCTTCTTAACGGAGGAGCGTGCCTTGCTAAGCACGTGCTAGTTGCTTGTAAAGGTTGTAGTAAGCTTCTAGCCCTGTTGGGTTATTCTCGATGTAAAGCAAAGATCGTTCATCAAGCAAGTCCTTGAAATTAGGATCTTGCAGCGCTTCCGACCTCACCACAACATCTGCATACTTGATTCCGGTTTGGATCAATCCTCCAAAATCAGCAGACGCCAGTGATACTAGTTTTTCCTTCCTTAGTCCTACCATCCTCACTTTTTCTATAAAATCTTTATCAAATTTGTGAGAGAAGGTATTGTTATAAAGGGTGAATATTACTTGGGCTTTTTTTAAGATGGGATCATTGCGATAGGTTGTTTTTAGGTACATAGGGATGAGACTGGTCACCCAATCATGGCAATGAATAATATCAGGTGCCCACCCGAGTTTCTTCACGGTTTCTAGCACTCCCTTGCAAAAGAATACAGTTCTTGCGTCGTTGTCCTCAAAAAATTTGTTATCCTTGTCACGAAATACGGCTTTTCTTTTGAAGTAGTCTTCGTTATCGATAAAATAGGCCTGAAGCTTGGCATTGGGGATGGAGGCCACTTTAATTACCAGCGCCTTTGCATCACCACTTACCATGATGTTAATGCCTGATAATCTCACTACCTCATGGAGCTTGTTTTTTCTTTCATTAATCAAACCAAATCTGGGCACTAGGATTCTGACCTCCAGCCCTTTCTCTTGCATGTACTGAGGCAGTGCCCTCACAAAGTTGGCAACAGCAGAGGTTGTGAGGAAGGGATCTATTTCACTGGCGGCGTAGAGTATTCTCAACTTAGACATAGTGTGAATCTTGGCCGGGTGGGGATTATCTAATTTTCTGCCGTTAGGCCACAAAAATATGAAATTTTGTTGACAGTCTCAGCTTCTCCTTGCTGCAATGCTCAACTACCCTTGACACTGCTATAGGACGGGTTATGTGCCGTCTTGCATGCAATGCTTGTCAGCAAGCATTCTTAATGTTCTGGGCCTGAACCTAACTGAGGTTCTTATAGCTCCATGCCCAATTCTTGTCGTTGGTCCTGTGCGATGGGGGCGGGTGCCTTAAGCATTACATCGCGACCAGCGTTGTTCTTAGGGAAGGCAATAAATGAACGGATCGACTCGTCGCTTCCTAACAAGGCACACAGCCGGTCAAGCCCTAAAGCAATACCCCCGTGTGGGGGTGTTCCATATTCCAATGCCTCTAACAAAAAGCCAAACTGCTGCTCGGCCTCTTCAAGACTAAAGCCTAGGATACGCAACAAACTTTCTTGTAATGATCGGTTGCAAATACGCATAGAACCTCCTCCTATTTCCACGCCATTGATCACCAAGTCATAAGCGTTGGCATGCACTGCTTCGGGGTGACTCTCTAACAAAGGAATATCTGCCAGCTGGGGTGCAGTAAAAGGATGGTGCCGTGCATGATAGCGTTGTGCTGCTGCATCCCACTCCAGCAATGGGAAGTCTACAATCCAGAGGGGAGCGAATTTCTCTTTATCGCGTAAGCCCAGTGTATCACCCATCTTCAAGCGTAGCGCTGCCAGGGCTTGTCGGGTTGCCTGCGCATCTCCAGCCAGTACCAGCATTAGATCGCTTGGTTGTGCTTGCAAGGCCTCTGCCCATGCAGTAAGCTGTACTTGATCAAAAAACTTGTCTACAGAAGATTGGAGGTGGCCATCTGGATGGTATCTCACATAGGCCAACCCGCTAGCACCCACCTGAGGCTTTTTCACAAAATCTGTTAATTGATCTAGCTGCTTCCGGGTATATCCTGCGCAGCCTTGGACACAAATGCCTACTACAAGTGCTGCTTCATCAAATACACGTAAGCCTTGTCGTTGTGCTAAGTGGGTTAGCTCCACAAAAGGCATTCCAAAACGTAAGTCAGGCTTATCAGTCCCATATAGTTGCATCGCCTTGGCATAAGACATATGTGGAAATTGCGGTAGCTCGACGTTCTTGATATGTTGAAAAAGGTATTTAACAAGTCCCTCAAAGATGGCTAGAATTTCTTCTTGCTTGGTGAAGGATAACTCACAGTCAATTTGCGTAAACTCAGGCTGTCGATCTGCCCTCAGGTCTTCGTCTCTAAAACACCGCGCAAACTGATAGTATCGGTCAAAGCCCGCTATCATTAGCAATTGTTTGAAAGTCTGTGGTGATTGGGGCAGTGCATAGAACTGACCCGGATGCATGCGAGCAGGCACAACAAAGTCACGAGCCCCCTCTGGGGTAGACTTAATGAGTATCGGGGTTTCTATCTCCAGAAAATGCTGCTGGTTGAGGTGCGCCCGGATTTGTTGCATCACCTGGTGGCGGAGTATGAGGTTGTTTTGGAGCGAAGGACGTCTTAAGTCCAGGTAGCGGTATTGCATACGCAGCTCCTCTCTCCCGTCTGTCTCGGATTCTACAAGAAAGGGGGGTGTTTTTGCAATGTTGAGGATTTCCAACGTTTGTACCTGCACCTCAATGGCCCCAGTAAGCAGGTGTGGATTGCCGGAATTTTTTGCTGTGACTATGCCCTGTACCTGAACTACATATTCCCGTCTTAACTCCCTGGCCCGTTGGATGAGTGTTGGGGCAGCGTCTCTTTCCTCAAAAATTAGCTGTGTGATGCCATAGCGATCACGCAAGTCTAGCCAGAGGCGCCCTCCTTTGTCCCGCACACGTTGTACCCATCCACAAAGAGTCACAGTAAGTCCAACGTGTGCGGGCCGTAGTTCTCCACATGTGTGCGTCCTAGTCATGGTCATAGGGGCCAAATTTATATTGCACAAAGTTAGCCTATGTTCAGGCTATGGGCAACGCAAGACAGCAGCACCGTGTCGCTTCTATCTCATGATGTTCTCCGGCAGCCTAGTGATAAGATGAGATTGTTGCAAAAGTATTTGTAGATCCAGAGTAAGCGTAGCAGAGCCAATAGGCGGTAAGCAGGCTGTTACCGTCCCTGCTCTATTGCGTCACTCACTGCAAACCCATACCCGTATGCCTATTAAAACTTCTCAACCCCAAGCTACACAAGCTACTACGTAGAGAAAAGAAAGACCAAGCGCGTCTTTCTTAAGCAGATAGCCCAACTCATCCATTGGGAGCCTGTTACTAGCGTGCTGGAAAAGTATTATTCCACAAGACAGACAGCCCAAGGCAGAAAAGCCTATCCAGCCCTAGTACTCTTTAAGATGACCTTACTGCAGACCTGGTATAATCTGAGACCTTTGCACAATCTACCCAGTTTCTCTCTTCTGACTCTGGAGGCACTTTTTTTAGGGGTTTAGGTTCCCTAACTCCCTCTTTTGGGGGAGTTAAGTGCTCTTGGGAGCACTTTCCC
>JBJORC010000017.1:0-10449 GCA_046049605.1 Bacteroidota bacterium | reverse complement strand
CTTATATAGGCTCCCGGGGATAGTTATGTCCAAAGGGTAAGAAAAATGAAGAAGCAGTGCTCCCAAGAGCACTTAACTCCCCCAAAAGAGGGAGTTAGGGAACCTAAACCCCTAAAAAAAGCGCCTCCAGAGTCAGAAGAGAGAAACTGGGTAGATTGTGCAAAGGTCTCACACCATGAAAAGGTCTTAAAATATGCCCTAATTGTTAAATTGACCATGCAAAGGTCTCCAGTTGTAAAAATGATTGTGGATGGGGTAACGCACCTGGACAGTAACTTGGAGACATATATGAATGCGTTGTGTGGTGAACCAGGGGAATTGACCGCTTGACTTTGAACACTAGGATGTATAAAAGCAGCTTTTTGAACGCAGGAGCAACACTCTAGTGTTCCGTGCGGATTACCACACGCCTAGGTCTCAAATCCATAAAAATTAAAAGCCCAGATGCTCTTGAAAGTTGAGAGTCGGGATGGGGGGATTCGAACCCCCGGCCTCTCGCACCCTAAGCGAGTGCGCTAACCAGACTGCGCTACATCCCGAGCTAGGACGAAGGTACGAAAATCTTGGAAGAGCGCTTGTTATGGTCTGCAGTCCACTATGAAAAACCTGAGTGGATTTGGCCTGCCATTCGGATTTCATAAATTTGCGGCCAGGTGGTTTTTTGCTGCAGCCCGACACTATAGCGCCAATGCTATCAGTCTCAGTTGTCAATCTGTAAAAGAGTATAAGTATGGCTAACGTAGTGGAAACAACCAACCTAGCGCAATGGACCCAACTTCTGAAGCAACAACAAGAAAAGCAGTTACTTGAGTTGTTGTGTGATGCCCCTGCTATCGAAGTGGCAGAATTTTTAGCCCAACAGCCATCCCAAAAGTTATTGGCCCTACTCACACGCCTCCCTCAAGAACTTCAAGGGGCTATTTTTGCCGATCTTGAAGAAGAACAGCAACTAATCCTTTATCAATTACTGCCTAAAAAAGAGTTTGCTATTATTTTTTCCCACATTCCATCGCACCAACGCGCTGCATTCTACCAACAACTCGGCCATAAAGAGCAAATTCGGTTGCTCCCATACCTCTATAAGAAGGATAGAGAAGATGTCATGACCTTAAGTGCTTATCCTCCTGAAACAGCGGGTGGCATTATGAGCACAGACTTTGCCACGGTCATGGGGGATATGACGGTGAAGCAGGCCATTCAAAAGCTCAGAGAAGACTCTCCTTCTAAAAAAATGATCTACTACATCTACGTGGTAGATCAAAACATGCAGATGATGGGTTTTGTTTCGTTAAAAGACTTGATCATGGCTGCGCCGGATGAGCAGGTAGCCAATGTTTTACATGAAAATTTTGTGTATGCAGCAGTCAACGATGACCGAGAGTCAGTGGCGCAAAAAGTTGAGAAGTACGATTTAGTAGCGATACCTATTCTCAATGAGGAGCAACAGTTGGTGGGTATTGTTCGTTATGATGACGCCATGGACGTTATTCGGGCAGAAGAGACAGAAGACATGGAAAAATTTATGGGGATTGTGTCTAATGACGAAACCTCGGATTATCTGAAATCTTCTAGCTTTCAGCATTTCAAAAAACGAGTATCCTGGATTTTAGGCCTCTTTATGGCTAGCATTTTGTCTGAAGTGATTATCCACAAAAATGAAGCATTGTTGGGTAGATTGACCGTTTTGGCATTGTACTTGCCCATGATTGCAGGTGCGGGAGGCAATGCAGGTAGCCAAGCTGCCACCGTGGTGATCAGGGCTGTATCGCTTGGCCAAGTCACACTTCGTAATTGGCTGGGGGTTATCCTCAAGGAAGCAAAAGTGGCTTTTTTGTTGGCTTTTTGTTTATTCTTCTTAGCCTTTCTCAAAGTTATTATCCTGTCTGGCAATGTTATCTTAGAAAATCACAGCACCCACCGCCTGGCCTTTGCCATTGCACTATCACTCAGTTTACAGGTCATCACGTCGATAGTTGTTGGAGCTGCTTTGCCGCTTATTGCCAAATACTTCAACGGGGACCCAGCTGTTGCTGCCAGTCCTGCCATCACCACCCTGGTAGATATAACAGGTATGGCCATCTATTTTTCTGTTGTAGTAGCACTGTTGTGCTAGTACGCTAATATTCATGGGGGAGTGAATGAATGGTCTCTCACTTACTATTGCCAAACTAGTCTTGGCTAGCAGGCGACCCCACACATAGCAGAAAACCAGCCACATCTATAACAGACACCTGAATATGAGCTATTTGCCATAATTGATATATTTGAGTGATCTGACCTCGTCAGCATATGTATGCGATGAATAAAACTGAACCCTAAGCTATACTTCTGGTGTAATTGAGAGCAAGGTGTGCGCGTGGTACGTCTTACAGTAGTTTCCAACACGTGAGACTTTGCTGCGGGAAGCTATTGTTTCCTTACGAAGTAATACTAACGCTGAGCTATACTTCTAGTGTCATTGAGGGCAAGTATGTGTGTAGCACGTTTTGCAGTAGTTTCCAACACGTGAGACTTTGCTGCGGGAAGCTACTGTTTCCCTACGCCACTCTTTACCATGCTGCATAGGATATACCACCAAGTCCAAACTACGTGCCTGATCGTCTGATTCGTACTTACGGGGCTTCATTCTCTGAAACATGCCCAGCAGTCTGTCCTGGTGGGGCCGTACTGTAGCTCAGGAGACCTTGGAAGACAAAATCCTGATAAAGGCAACCACTATGTACTAGAAAAAACAACTACTTGACATAACAGCATCACAACCCATCGCATGAGGTAGATAAACTTTGGTCCAACTTGCTCAAATCATTGAATGCCTTGAATTTTCCTAACAGACATAATTCCTCCAATGCGCAGCAAGACACGTTCGTAGATATTATTCTACCTATTCCTCTCCCAAGGCTGTTGACGTATCATGTTCCAAAAATGTTCATCAAGTTCATAGCTAGGGGCAGCAGGGTGCTTGTACCCTTAGGTGCCCACAAAGTCTTCACTGGACTTGTAGAAAAAGTCCACAAAACGCCTCCCAAATACCTTACCAAGGAGATCATCGATATGTTGGACGAAGTTCCCATTATCAATTCTATACAACTCCGATTTATTCACTGGTTAGCAGCGTACTATTTGTGCACCTTAGGAGAGGTAATGCTCGCCGCTTTACCCAACGGATTCAGGCTCAGCAGCCAGTCCAAAATACAGCTCCATCCTGAGGCAGACCTAATAAAAACTAGTTTTTCTGCTCAAGAGCTGCTACTAGTAGCAGCTCTTGAGCGTCGCACCGAACTAACTTATGCAGAAGCAGCAGCCGTGGTAGCGAAAAAGAGTATCCACTCCCTCATCAAATCACTACTGCGCAAGCAAGCAATCCTATTATTTGAAGAAGTCAAAGAAAAATATACGCCCAAGAAGATTAAAAGAGTGCGACTCAACGAGGCTTATACCCAAAATCAAGCAGCCTTAAAGAACCTGTTTACAGCACTCGAACGGAATGGCAAACAACTCGATGTGCTGCTCAAGTATGTAGCGCTAGTACCTGTACATCGATCCGAACAGCTAGAAGATTATTGCGTCAATAAAAAAGAATTCATCCAGACAGGAATTTCCTCTGCTGCGCTACAAACACTCATTAAAAAGAATATCTTTTTAGAGGAAGAAGTCGTTGTCTCTCGTTTTGGGCAGGCCGAATCGGTGGTCAAATCGCCCCCTCCCCTAAGCCAAGTGCAAAGCACCGCACTGGCCAATATACATCATCAATTTCAAGACAAAGGCACCGTCCTGCTACATGGTGTAACAGCCAGCGGAAAGACTGAGGTGTATATGCAATTAATTCAAGAGGTGCTCCAAGGGGGAGGGCAGGTGTTATACCTGCTGCCTGAAATTGCCCTGACCACCCAGATGATCAAGCGTCTGAAAAGAATTTTTGGTAATCAAGTGGGGGTATACCATTCCAGGTACTCTGACAAAGAACGGGTCGAGGTTTGGAACAGCGTGCTACAAGGTGAGTGCTCTTTTGTACTGGGCACACGTTCTGCTATCTTCTTGCCTTTTGACCAGCTTAGTTTGATCATCGTTGATGAGGAGCACGAGTCGTCTTACAAGCAGTTTGATGCGATGCCTCGCTACCACGCCAGAGATGCTGCCCTAGTCCTGGGCCAGTACCACCACGCCAAAGTATTGCTAGGCTCGGCTACTCCTTCTATGGAGAGCTATTACAATGCACAAAGTGGCAAGTATGGTTTTGTAGCACTCCAGGAGCGGTTTGGGCAGGCGGCTTTGCCAGAGATCGTACTGGTTGATGTACGCATAGAGCGGGAAAAGAAGACCTTGCGTGAAAATTTTACTCAGGTACTCCTAGGAGCTTTACAGAAAACCCTTGATCAGCAAGAGCAAGCCATTATTTTCCAAAACAGGAGGGGGTATGCGCCTTACATTGCTTGTGAGGATTGCGCCTGGGTGCCTATGTGTACGCAGTGCGCTGTTAGCCTCACCTATCATCAGTTCAACAACAACTTGTGCTGTCACTATTGTGGCTACAACACCAAGGTGCCGCCAGCTTGCCATATCTGTGATTCGCATCAGCTGAAAAATGTAGGCTTTGGAACAGAAAAGCTAGAAGAAACGTTGCAATTGTTTTTCCCGGAGAAAAAAATCCAACGCATGGACCTAGATACTACCAGAGGTAAGTATAGCTATGACAAGCTTATTGAGGCATTAGAAGGGGGTAGCACAGACATACTGGTGGGCACACAGATGCTTACCAAAGGCTTGGACTTTGGACAAGTATCACTCGTGGGGGTACTCGATGTGGATCGGTTACTTTACTTTCCTGACTTCCGAGCGAGCGAGCGGTGCTTTCAGCTGCTTACACAAGTGAGTGGACGGGCGGGCAGAAGAGAAAATCAAGGGCAAGTGATTATCCAGACTAACAATCCACAACATCCTGTCTTGAAGGACGTCGTGCAGCATGACTACGAGCACATGTATCGCAGAGAGTTAAGAGAGCGCAAGCAATTCCTTTATCCTCCTTACGCAAGGCTTGTCAGAATTATCTTAAAGCACACGGACAAAACCTTGGTGGGGGCTGCTGCTAGCATGCTTGCCCATGGATTACGAAAACAACTAGAGCATGGGGTGTTGGGTCCCCAAACTCCATTGATCACGAAGGTGAAAAATCAATACCTTATGGAAATCTGGGTAAAGATCAAGAAAGGCACGGAAAAACGGCTTTTATTTACTAAGCAGGCGATTACTCAGGAGAGCAGGCGTGTGTTACTAGACAAGAGTTTTAAGCAAGTGAAGATTTTGTTTGACGTAGACCCGATTTAATGGGTAAGTCGCTGATTGAGGAAATTAAAGCATAAGTGCAGATGTGGTTCCAATACATAAGTTATGACTCATCCACAGACCTATTAATGGCAACTTTCACAGCCCCAATACGTGTATCTTCTAGTGCCACAATTGTGAAAGTAAAAGGATAAAGTGCCACCGTTTCGTTGAGATCAGGTATTCTTTTAGTGACATCAATAATAAGGCCACCGAGTGTATCATAATCTCCGTGTGGGAAATTCCAGCCATATTTCTCGTTGAGATAATCGATCTCATGCCTTGCACTAAGCAAATAAACGTTACGATCTAGCTTCTTTTCTACCCGCTCTGTGACGACATGCTCATCTTGTATTTCACCAATAATTTCTTCAATGATGTCTTCCATGCTGACAATGCCCGAAGTACCTCCAAACTCATCGACGACCAGTGCTAACCTTTTGCCTTCTGTTGTAAGCTGCACCATTACCTCACTTGCCAGGTTGGTTGCCGACACAATGACAACAGGCCTAAGAATGCTCTCAATGTGCTGGGGGTTTTTAAATAGTTCTTTGGAATGACAATAACCAATGATGTCATCGATATCATGTCTGTAGACCAGAATCTTGGCATGATTGCTTTTGATTACTGCCTCTTTAAGTCCCCCTATTCCATCTTCAATGCTTACAGCTATAATCTCTGTTCTAGGAATCATACAATCTCTCACTTTTATTTTCCTAAACTCTATTAGATTGCTCACGATTCTGGCACTTACGCCTGCAGGCACTTTCTCATTAATGTTCAGTGTACTTTGAATGAATTTGTGTAGGTCTGTCAAGCCAAAAGAAGGCCGTTCTTCTCGATATTCTTGCCCTAAAACATGGGTGATGAAAAATTTAGCAATAGTAGTGGTGATTACTACCAGTGGTTGCAGCGCATAGGCGACGGCTGCTGTGGGTAGTGCAAAGAAAGAGAGTAGGCGGTTGGGGCCAAATAGAAAAATACTTTTGGGAATAAACTCAGCTATCACCACTATGCCCAGGGTGGATAGCAGCGTCTCCAGGGTGAGCAAAGTAACATTGTTATTGATGGCAGCAGGCACATAAGCGTTCAAAAAAGGATGTAAGACCTTGGCCATATAGGTAGTGTAGATGACCAGAGCAATGGTATTCCCAATCAGTGTAGTACTGATAAAACGGTCAGGATGTTTCAGGAAGCCATTCAAAATCCTGCCAGCAAAGGACTTGTGCTCTCCCTCCAGTTTCATTCCTAGTTTATCTGCGGACAAAAAGGCAATTTCTATGCCTGAAAAAAAAGCAGAGAAAATAAGTGCAACAACAATAACAACAACCTGATATGGCTCTACCATATTTTCATCTTACTGGAAGAATTTAAAGGCCACCTTTTTGCTGGATAGCTTGCTAGCAGGTTCCCAGGTGTAAAAAAGCTACCGGTGGTCGTGCAGCCTCTCTCGTATTTAGCAAAAACTAATGATTGAGCGCAAGTGGTCTGATGGGTCACTTGATAGATTTTACATGTAACAGGCCTCGCATCTTGGATATACTATAATAGCTAAGGTCTTGCTTAGCCGTCAATCCTTCACCCGTGAGCAGCTCTTCTTCAGTTTCTATTCTGATAAATTTATCCGTGTAAAATGTCTCAGTCTCAGGACTCCAGTGTAACTCCTCTGTATTCAGTTGTCTTTTATCACGCAAGCTCTTGAGTTCTACATCACCTCTGCATGCATAAACATTTTTTTCTGCAAAAAAATGAACGCTATTAGCTCTTCCCGTGGCCGACACCTTTCTATTAGAGTCGTAAAACTCTATATGTACTCCTTCGGGGTATGTCCTATCACCATTTTCATAGTGCAACGCCTTTTCAGTAAATAACCTATACTTGGTAACCCCCTGTTCGCTGCAGAGGAGCTCAATATGTGAGGACTCCAGGATGGGGACGCCATAGGCTCGGTCTTGCTCAGCGGTAAATCCGAAGGCTGGCCCGAGCAGAAAGTATACCCAAAATAACTGCCTATTTCTCATTAGTCGGACAGCTGAAACACTTTATCATAGAACAGTAGAATCGCACGATACCCAACGTAGTCACCAAAAGAACCACGCGCCACGCCACGTAACAGATACTGAGACCTTTGCATGGTGTAGAATGTTCTAAACGCCTATTTTTTGGGGTAACGAGAAAAATTTCAGTATAATGCTTTGAGCTTATACCACTGTTTTGGCATAAACTAAGGAACCTGCTATCTAAATTCAACAGTTGAGAATGACATACAACTATCAAAATACGCCCTAATTACTAAATTGACCATGCAAAGGTCTCGGCCTTTCTTTGTGAGTTTCGAAACGGTCTAGAGACGAATCCTTACAACAATTACTAGCGCCACCTTCACACAACCCTATGGGCAATGTAATTGGAGCGTAAGCTCTTTGAAGCAAACCCCTGAACGACAACTATAAGGGATAGCCTGTAATTCGGCTAGCAAGGGACTGTTGGCTTACCCCTATCAGGGATAGCAAAATCCTAAGCCAACATCACCCATGCTATAGCTCCTCGGAAATTGGCTTGCGCTATTAGATATATATGTCAATGTGTGGGTAATTCTGCTCCAAGGCTTCCGCGCCGGCTTCGGTGATGTGTTCACAATCACTTACATTTAACATCGTTAATCCCGTGCATTGCTGAGCCAAGGCTTGCAGGCCGGCGTCGGTGATGAGTTGACACCCCCCTAAATTCAAACTCGTTAGCCCCGTGCATCGCTGAGCCAAGGCTTGTAGGCCGGCGTCGGTGGTGTGTTCACAGTAATCTAAATTCAACATCGTTAATCCCGTGCAGTGCTGAGCCAAAGCTTGCAGGCCAACGTCGGTGATGAGACGACACTCCTCTAAATTCAACATCGTTAATCCCGTGCATTGCTGAGCCAAGGCTTGCAGGCCGGCGTCGGTGATGAGGAACCTCTTTAGATTCAACGTCGTTAATCCCGTGCATTGCTGAGCCAAGGCTTGCAGGCCGGCGTCGGTGATGTGTTCACAATCACTTAAATCTAACTCCGTTAATCCCGAGCATTGCTGAGCCAGGACTTGCAGGCCGGCTTCGGTGATGCGGGAACACCTCTCTAAATTCAACGTCGTTAATCCCGTGCATTGCTGAGCCAAGGCTTTAAGGCTGGTGTCGGTGATTCGGAAACACCTACATAAATTCAACGTCGTTAATCCCGAGCATCGCTGAGCCAAGGCTTGCAAGCCGGCGTCGGTGATGAGTTGACACCCCTCTAAATTCAACGTCGTTAATCCCGTGCATCGCTGAGCCAAGGCTTGTAGGCCGGCGTCGGTGATGAGGGTACACCCCTCTAAATCCAACCTCGTTAATCCCGTGCAGTGCCGAGCCAAGTCTTGCAGACCTTCGTCGGTGATGAGGCGACAACTTTTTAAATTCAACGTCGTTAATCCCGTGCATCGCTGAGCCAAGGCTTGCACGCCAGCGTTGGTGATGCTGGTACACCACTCTAAATTCAATGTTGTTAGCCCCGAGCATCGCTGAGCCAAGGCTTGCACGCCGGCGTCGGTGATTCGGAAACACCCCTCTAAATTCAACGTCGTTAGCCCCGTGCATTGCTGAGCCAAGGCTTGCAGGTCGGCGTCGGTGATGAAGAACCCCTCTAAATTCAACGTCGTTAATCCCGTGCATTGCTGAGCCAAGGCTTGCAGGCCGGCGTCGGTGATGCGGTGACATCTGTTTAAATTCAAACTCGCTAATCCCGTGCATTGCTGAGCCAAGGCTTGCAGGCTGGCGTCGGTGATGAGTTGACACCTGTCTAAATTTAAACTCGTTAGCCCTGCGCAGTGCTGAGCCAAGGCTTGCAGGCCGGCGTTGGTGATGAGTTGACACCTGTTTAAATTCAACGTCGTTAATCCCGTGCATCGCTGAGCCAAGGCTTGCAGGCCGGCGTCGGTGATGAGACGACACTCCTCTAAATTCAACATCGTTAATCCCGTGCATCGCTGAGCCAAAGCTCGCAGGCCGGCGTCGGTGATGTGGGCACACCCCTCTAAATTCAACATCGTTAATCCCGTGCAGTGCTGAGCCAAGGCTCGCAGGCCGGCGTCGGTGATGAGGCGACACCTGTCTAAATTTAAACTCGTTAGTCCCGAGCAGTGCTGAGCCAGGACTCGCAGGACGGCGTCAGTGATGAGGGCACAGGAACTTAAATCTAACTCCGTTAATCCCGTGCAGTGCTGAGCCAAGACTCGCAGGCCGGTGTCGGTGATGAGCGTACACCCACTTAGATTCACATGGTCGATATGAGCATGCGCGTATTTGGGAATAAATTCTGCCAATTGCGCACTGGTAATACCACGATGTCTGTAGGTATTATTTACTGAGAAATCGAGGCTTTGGGTAGTATTGCGGGCAGCTGCACGGATGGCCTTATTGGTGCAAGACAGGTTGGCTTTGTCTTCGCGAGTTAAGCAGTAGCCCCTAACTCTACAAAATATTTCGTGAACGGCTAAAGTAGTGGACGCTAACCCTGTATCTTCAGGTTGTGGCTGCGGCGCCAATGCTATGCTGTCAGAAGGCCATGCTTGGCTTCTTGTTCGCTTCTCTCCTGCAAGCTTCCTCTCTGCGGATCCCTGATCCATTTTCATCCTGTAACTATCAGACTTGGCGCAGCTACTGACAGCAGTGGCTAAAAAAAGTAGGCACATCCCGGTACTGATCTGATGCAAGCACTTGCTCTTTCTTGTTCTTCTGCTAACATCTACCCTTACAAAACCGTTTGTTACTTGCTTTTTTATCATGAAATAGGGGGTTAATGTCTTGACGTCCAATATACGCAGGATCACTAGAGCTTTCCCAAATTACAATACACCGTGCAAAGGTCACAAAGCTATACTCATGACAGTCACTCAAGAAGCGAGATTGTTGCAAAAGTATTTGTAGATTCAAAGTAGGCGTAGCAGAGCCGATAGGCGGTAAACAAGCTGTTACCGTTCCTATTCTATTGCGTCACTCACTGAAAACCTATACCCGTATGCCTATTAAAACTTCTCAACCCCTAAGCTACACAAGTTACTACGTAGAGAAAAGAAAGACCAAGCGCGTCTTTCTTAAGCAGATAGCCCAACTCATCCATTG
>JBJORC010000016.1:0-10736 GCA_046049605.1 Bacteroidota bacterium | reverse complement strand
ACGCGGCTTTCACGCTCTGCGGCGGCGCCTCCCAGCGCCTTCGCCCTGCCCCCCTGCATACTATTCGGGGCCCTACAACCCCGCGCGCGCCTTGACGCGCGCGGTTTGGGCTCTTCCGCTTTCGCTCGCCACTACACGCGGAATCACTATTGTCTTCTCCTCCTGGGGGTACTTAGATGTTTCAGTTCCCCCCGTTCGCCCGCATCGCTGCGTGCACCCACTGCTGGGTGCGGGTTGTCCCGTTCGGGAACCCCACGCTCGATGGCCCTAAGCGCCTCGCGCGGGAATTTCGCGGCTGTGCGCGCCCTTCAATGCCTCCCGAAGCCTAGGCATCCGCTGCATGCCCTCCATACGGCCGTCGGCCATACGCAGTCTCCTGCGCCCGCTCGCGCGGGTGGGGGCCATATATCGTCCCATGCTTTCCTACCATATTCGCCGCGGCTTCCGCCGCGGCCCGCATGCCAAAGAACTTCGTGCAAATGTGCACCTGTGGAGAATATCGGAATCGAACCGATGGCCTCCTGCTTGCAAAGCAGGCGCTCTAGCCAGCTGAGCTAATCCCCCGTATTTCAGTAAGCAGTGGGCAGTAGGCAGTAGGCAATTTTTGCCTATTGTCAATTGCTCTTTGCTTATTGACTCGTGGGCCTGCGTGGACTCGAACCACGGACCTCTACATTATCAGTGTAGCGCTCTAACCACCTGAGCTACAAGCCCTTTTTAGAAGCCAGAAGTCAGAAGTCAGGAGTCAGAAGGTCTCGCTTGTGGCTCTTTGCCTCTTTGCTTTTCTAAGACTTTCGAATAAATAAGATTGATAGCAGACCTTAAACCAAGGTGTCTTAAGTTCAAAGCTCTAATAAATTAAAACTTCGCAACCTAAGGTCTCCAGAAAGGAGGTGTTCCAGCCGCACCTTCCGGTACGGCTACCTTGTTACGACTTAGCCCCAGTCATCGGTTTAACCCTAAACAGCGCCTCACAGCAACTGTCTTCAGGTCCTCCCAACTTCCATGGCTTGACGGGCGGTGTGTACAAGGTCCGGGAACGTATTCACCGCGCCATTGCTGATACGCGATTACTAGCGATTCCAACTTCATGAGGTCGAGTTGCAGACCTCAATCCGAACTGGGACGTGCTTTAAAGATTTGCATCCTGTTACCAGGTAGCTTCCCTCTGTACACGCCATTGTAGCACGTGTGTAGCCCTGGGCGTAAGGGCCATGATGACCTGACCTCGTCCCCTCCTTCCTCACTGCTTACGCAGGCAGTTTACTTAGAGTCCCCACCATTATGTGCTGGCAACTAAGTATAGGGGTTGCGCTCGTTATGGGACTTAACCCAACACCTCACGGCACGAGCTGACGACGGCCATGCAGCACCTTGTACTCTGTCCCGAAGGAACCCTCAATTTCTCGAGGTAGCAGAGACATTCGAGCCCAGGTAAGGTTCCTCGCGTATTATCGAATTAAACCACATGCTCCACCGCTTGTGCGGACCCCCGTCAATTCCTTTGAGTTTCACGCTTGCGCGCGTACTCCCCAGGTGGATTACTTAACGCTTTCGCTTGGACACACACGACAAGCGTGTATATCGAGTAATCATCGTTTACAGCGTGGACTACCAGGGTATCTAATCCTGTTCGCTCCCCACGCTTTCGTGCCTCAGCGTCAGTCAAAGACCAGTAAGCTGCCTTCGCTATTGGAATTCCTCATGGTATCTATGCATTTCACCGCTACACCATGAATTCTGCTTACCTCTTCTTGACTCAAGCTCTCCAGTATCAATGGCAATTCTGGTGTTAAGCACCAGGCTTTCACCACTGACTTAAAGAGCCGCCTACGCACCCTTTAAACCCAGTAAATCCGGATAACGCTTGCACCCTCCGTATTACCGCGGCTGCTGGCACGGAGTTAGCCGGTGCTTATTCTTACGGTACCCTCAATGGCTCCCGCAGGAGCTTTTTGTTCCCGTACAAAAGCAGTTTACGACTCTGAGAGCCTTCATCCTGCACGCGGCATGGCTGGTTCAGGCTTGCGCCCATTGACCAATATTCCCTACTGCTGCCTCCCGTAGGAGTCTGGCCCGTATCTCAGTGCCAGTGTGGGGGATCTTCCTCTCAGAACCCCTACCCATCGTTGCCTTGGTAAGCCGTTACCTTACCAACTAGCTAATGGGACGCATGCTCATCTCGTACCGCCGGAGCTTTTCTCGTATCAGCATGTGCTGTTACGAGTATATGGGGTATTAATTCTCGTTTCCGAGAGCTATGCCCCAGTACGAGGTAGATTGCATACGTGTTACGCACCCGTTCGCCGGTCGCCAGCAACACCGAAATGTCCTGCTGCCCCTCGACTTGCATGTATGAGGCCTGCCGCTAGCGTTCATCCTGAGCCAGGATCAAACTCTCCTTGCTATTATTTAATTGTACGACTATCCCTTTGCAGGGACATATCTATTAGTAATCGCACCTCTCACTTGAATGAACTTACCTACTACATCAATATTTCAAAGAACGCTGAACTCCGGAGCTTGAATACTCTAGAATCTTCGAACAAAGTTAGGTATTTTTTTCAGTGACGCAAGAGATTTCAAATATTTTAGCAAGACACAGCAAAAAAAATACAGAGGGTTACGCTCCCTCGATCAGTTTTCCTTGAAAGGGCTTTAAATACAATGGCGTAAAATAGGCCAAGTCTTCAAAAATAGCTTGCTGAAACTTGGTGCAAGCCAAGATACCTACATGATGTGCCTTAGGATAGATGTGGTCGATGAACATAGCGCGACTGTGATGAGCCAAAAGCGGCTTGCACTTTTCAGCACCATCACCAAAAAATAGGATAGAGTAGTCTGAGAGCCAGATCTGAAAGCTATGTTGGTCAATCACCTGAGGATGGGTGGGGGTTAAGGTATGACCTTTTGAATCGGCAAGCAGGCAGTAAACTTCCATTCTTCGTGCATCGAGCATGGGACACAACAGTGCCTGGGCAGTGTTGTAGGGCCGCATACCATGGGCCATTGCTTCTAGGGTATTGACGGCAATCAGAGGAATCTCTAAAGCATAGCAAAGTCCTTTGGCCGTGGAAGCACCAATCCGCAACCCTGTATAAGACCCAGGACCACTAGAAACAGCTACCGCAGACAGATCTTTTTTCGTGTATGGACTAATGGCTAGCAGGTGCTCAATGGTACATAGCAGCGATTCAGCATGAGATTTCTCTACATGCAGGGTCTGGGTAGCGATCAGCTGGGCTTCGGCATGCAACGCTACAGAACAAACTTTGGTGGCGGTTTCTATGCTTACAATAAGGGCCATAACAAGAAATAGCCTGGCAGCTTGTGAAAGCTAACGTATAAGGCTTACTCAGGGACTTTTAAAAGACTATGGTACTGACGCATGTCTTGAAAAAGGGCACATGCCTTTTGGATGCTCTGATCATGGTCTAGCATGGCCTCTATAGCTCCTTCTTGACAGTAGTAACGTGAAATGATTTCTTCCTGAAGGATCAACTTGATTGATTCCTCAAACTTTTGCAGATCTTCCTCCTTATGGTGCTGTATTTGAGTCTTGAGCAGGACGATTTTTTCCTTAATACCTGCTGTGTAGGATTCGTCTTGGGCCTGCTTCAGCAGTTGATCAATACTTGGCTCGATGGTATAAGCCCAGTCCTTGCCCTCGAGCCAAGTTACAAACTCTCTGTACTGAATTGCTGAAAGAACAAAGTCTTTGGAAGGAACAATGCGATCGTTTTTTGCTTGGAAGAGTGTCGCGTAATCAAATATTAAACCCTGCTCTATAAGGCTCACCACGATAGGTGCCAGGCTTAACCGATCTACTTCAAGGTCTGGGGCAATGCCATTACCATCATCAACCTTTCTCCCTGCTCGCGTTGTGAATACTTCTTGAGGCATATTAATGGCCTGGCCGGCGATGTTTTTCTGGCGCTGACGGCCATGGTCAATTTTCTGAATACTTCTACCACTGGGGATGCAATACTTAGAGATAGTAAGCTTAAGCTGTGTGTTGTAGCTCAACGGCCTAGTAGTCTGTACAAGACCTTTGCCAAAGGTGTTTTTGCCAATAAGCACGCCACGGTCATAATCCTGGATCACCCCTGCAACAATCTCAGAGGCCGAGGCACTCTTCTGATCGACCAGCACAATGATGGGCATAGTCGTGTCATAGGCACGCTGCGCTGTTGTATAGGTTTTGGCCAAAGAGGTGATTTTGCCTTTGGTAGTTACTACTGCAAGACCTTGCTCTATAAAGAGATTCACTACTTTAACAGCTTCTTCTAATATGCCACCTGGATTACCCCGCAAATCCAAGATTAACTTTTGGATACCGCTTTCCCTCAGGCTTTCTAGGGCAGCTTGTACCTCGTCGGCAGCATGGGTTGTAAACCCAGCCAACCTGATGTAGCCAATACCTTTTTTGATCTGACCATGGTAAGGCACATTTTTAAGCATTATTTTCTCTCGAGTCAGCGTAAATGTTAACGGTTTCTCTACAGCGTTCCTGACAACAGATAACTGCACAGAAGTGCTGGGCATGCCTTTGAGCAAGCCGCTGACGTGTTCGATGGGACTGTCTGTCATGTCTTCTCCATTGACCTGACTGATTTCGTCTCCTACACGCAGCCCCCCTTTATGGGCAGGGCAGTCTTTGTAGAGCATGATGACAATGATTTTTTCTTTTCTCCTGCCGATGACCGCACCAATACCGCCGTATTCTCCCGTGGTAAATGTTTTTAAACTTTCTAAGTCTTCTTCAGGAAGAAAAGTAGTGTAAGGATCTAGCGAGTATAACATGGCATCAAGGCCTGTCTTGACAACAGTATCCAGGTCTATTTCATCTACATAATAAGCATTGAGCTCCTTGAGAACGTCGGCAAATATTTCAAGGTTCTTGCCAAGCTTGACATACTTGTCTTGTAGCTGGATTCCTGCTAATAGGCCAAAGAGTAGTAGCGATGAGGTAATAAGATATCGCCACTTATGCCTGTAGGGAGTCACGGTCATTTTGCGTACGCCAGTTTGCTTAAGTGATGGAGTGAGGCCACGATTTTTTCCTGCACTGTTTTGAAGTTACACGACTTGTCGGACCCAGTATAGATGTAGCCTATAAAAAAATAACCGCCCGTACAATCTGGCAAGTAGTGTTCGCTCAGGCGATAGGCCTCACGCATCCTTCTCTTAAGCTTATTTCTAGCGACGGCACTTCTTATTTTTTTGCTGGACACTGCAAATAAGACTTGGTGGGTAGGGAGGGTACCACACGGCAGATATACCATGCGCAGGGGACATAGACGGAGGGACTTCCCCTTTTTAAAAAGCTCTTCAATGTGCTTTCTGCTTTTTAGACGCCCGCTCTTGATAGCAATTATGAGTGATCAGTTATAGGTTTTTGGAAACTGTGGCATGCATCATCAAAAAACTCTAGCGCTTGTGGCGTGGTTCATCAGAGACAGACAGCTTGACCCTCCCTTTCGCCCTTCTTCTGGCAAGCACAGACCTGCCGTTGGCAGAGGCCATTCTTTCCCTAAAACCGTGTTTGTTTTTGCGTTTCGTATTGGAGGGCTGGTATGTTCTTTTCATGACCAATTGAAGTTTTCAACAAGAGCCACAATGCTACGCAACTTTTGGCTACGTTACAAACCACGAGGCCCTTGTACTGTTCATTGAACCGAGGTTGCTCGTGCACCTGACGCTACGCCAAGATTCACGCTTCTTATCCCTAGGCGGATACTATCTTTGGTTGGCAGGGCGTTACGCATGAAAAATTGACGCCTTGGTTCTGGAAGCGTGAGAAAATTTGCAATTGCAGGGCGTTAAAGGACTTACTCGCTTCCCAACCTTGTCTAAGAACGCAACAATGCCCATCTTCCTATGCCTTGGTCATGAAAAGTTTGCATGCGCAACTTTCCCGGGGCGGTCCGTTGTGATCTCCTCTTGGAGGCGGTCAGTGCCAGTGCGGATAATACCTTCCAAAAGTATCAGGACTGCATTTTCGCAACGCTGCCAAAGGGTGTAGCGTTGCATTTTGGGAACCGTACTATGTAGCTATGCAGTAGCTTATAGAGGTTGTAAAGCTTGTGGAAAATAGGAATATCTAGCACAGAACGTTGCGTTGTCATGAGAATAGCACATAAGTTATTTGATCAGATGGTGGATGTCGAAAACTTGATACTTGCTTGGCACGATTTCAAGCGTGGTAAAAGGCAAAAGCAGGATGTTCAATATTTTGAACGCTATGTCGAGGATTTCATTTTTTCGCTGCATGACATTCTTTAGGGAATTTTCTTATTGTTTTTTTATTATAGTGATGCTGTTGCAAAATTTACTAACCTTCTCTATATTACTATCTGTATCTTCTTCTATGAAGTTCCACACAAAGCCAATAATACAGTTATAGCGTGTGCACTATCTCAGTATAGACCATATCGTTGTTTATGTCTTTTTGCTCGTCACCCTTGTGGTAGGTCTATGGGCAGGAAGAGCGATTAAGGACATTGAGGAATATGCTATTGCCAATAGGGTGTATGGCACGGGCGTGTTGACGATCACCTTCCTAGCCACCTTTATAGGTGGAAGTACCATCATAGGAACAACAGGAAATGTTTTCAGGGATGGGATCCTCCCAATTATAGCCACCGGCGTGGCTCCAATGATCTGTATCTTGTGGATGGCCGTATGGATTGCCCCCAGGATAATTCATTTTGAAGGAAGCCTGACGATGGGCGATATTATGGGTACCCTCTACGGTAGGCATGGTCAGGTAGCTACAGGCGTGTTGGGTTTTCTTTTTACGATCTGTGCTGTCAGCGCACAGATCGTGGCGCTGGCCTACGTGTACGAGTTCCTACTCGGGTTCAAGAGTTATTGGGCTATCGGTCTGGGGGGGCTCATTGCTGTCACCTACGCTTCTATGGGAGGAATGAAAGCGGTCACGACTACCGATGTCCTTCAATTTGCGGTGTTGGTCATTGTGATTCCTATGATCGCCAATGTGATGACGCATGAGGTGGGGGGAATCAAAGAGCTATTAAGCAAGGTGCCCGCAGAGAAGCTACAAATAGCAGGCCACGCCAAGATTGGGTACTATACTTCCCTGGCGCTCTTCCTAGGTGTATTGAGCCCATTTCTTTTAAGTCCCCCTTTCGTTGCACACATGCTCATGGCACGCGAAAAGAAGCAAGCCACCCATATGTTATTCATGGGAGTGGCTTTCCTTTTGTTCTTCTTCTTCCTCATCATGCTCATTGGCCTGGCTGCCTTCGTGTTGTATCCTAGCATAGCACCAGACAAGATCATTCCTCATGTGGTTATTGAATTGTTTCCTGTAGGCCTGAGAGGGGTTTGTGCCGCGGGCATCATTGCGGTTATCATGTCTACAGCTGACTCTTGTTTACATGCTGCCGGGCTTTCGTTGATCCACGATGTTATCAGGCCGCTTAGCACGGCTAAGATTCAAGAGCTCCGATGGGTGAAGTACTGCACTTTTGCTATAGGGTGTGCTTCTATGCTTATGACTCTAGTAGCCCATAGTATCTTTGGCATAGTGGTATACGGTATGGGTATGATGGGGGCCGCGATCACGGTACCGTTTGTAGCAGGGGTCTTGGGCCTCAAGACAGACCCCAAGTCTTTCAAAATAGCCTTGTGGGTCACTATTCCTGTATTTATTGCCACCAACTTACAGTTCAGTGCAGAGATCCATCACTGGGCGTACCCTGTGAGCCTGATCGTCAATGTACTTACCTTCTTCGGTACACATGTGCTACAAAACAAAGGCTTTATGCTAGAGAAGCGCATGAGCGTGGGTAATCAAAGATTGTTATGGCGTCCTACCTGGTCTGGATGGACTAGGTGGCTTCCTACCCCAAGAAAGTTGCTGGCATACTCACACCAGAAGGTGTCTCAGTATGGAACCGACTCCACCCTATTTGCTCTGTTTTTATCCCTCAACTACATGGTGCCCTTCTTTATGTATAGCTATTCAAATCCTTCCATTTATGGCTGGATATTGGCTATCAAGAGCATCAGTATTTTCCTTTGTTTAGGATTGCTCCTTAAACCCTATTGGCCACCTAAGCTACTTGCCTACTTTCCTGCATACTATCACTTGACGTTGCTGTATTGTTTACCCTTTGTTACTACGTTTATATTTCTCCTAGAGGAGCGCAATATAGAGTGGGTAGTGAATGTGGCACTCTCGATTCTGTTTCTCATTGTGCTGGTAGATTGGACTACATTTTTGGGGCTATCTGTGCTTGGAGTGCTTTTAGCGATTGTGCTGTACAAGCTAGGAATAGATGCTGTATCCATTCATATGGATTTAGATACCCGATATACGCTGATCTATGCAATTACTTTTTCTACCCTCATCGGGCTGCTCTTTGCGCGCAGAAAACAGTTAAGCTTTGACAAATTGGCCACAGACAACCAAGCGCTATTGGCAACAGAGCTTGTTAATAAAGAACGTCTCTTGGAATCATTCAGAGAAAAAGTGCGTATTATTCAAACTCTCAAGCATGCAGGCATTCAGAATTTGCTACAAGTAGCAAAGCTCCTAAAAGATTTGCGTGCTAAAGAACCGTCCTCTCCAATCTCTGTAGTGACCCCTCACATTGAATCTACGCTCATCCCGATGGCATTGCAGCTGCAAGCTTTAGAGCATAGAGCTACCGATTACCTACGTCTTCAAGTAGAGACACTATCTGTCTCAGCACTATTAGAGAAAGTGCAAACGCAGCTCTTAGCACGGGGCAAGCAGAAGGGGGTTCACTACCAAGTGCACGCGCGCCATGAAGAGTTAGAATGTGATGCTTCCAGGATTACTACCCTGCTGATTAATAGCATCGCTGCCGTGGCTTCTCCAGATCAGAAGGAAAGCCCCATTCATGTAGTGCTAGAAGAGACACAGTTGCACTACCCACTTCCCTCTGTACAAGCGGACTATATTAAAAAAGTAGCAGCGCTACGCCTCACCGTCACGACACGTGCTAAGGTAGCTCCTCCCCAGGCATCATATACCGCACAAATGAACGGTGCATCACTATCTGCGCCGGAAAGCGAGCGAGCCCTTTTTATTTTAGAAAATAAGCGTATTGTAAAGGCACATTATGGTTACAGTTGTGCAGATCAAGATGGCTATCACTATGTGATCCCTGTATACCTCGGAGAGGTACGCCCTATTGATATGGACAAACCCTATATGGAGTTAGGTGTGGCACCTGTGCGTGCTGATGATCACTACCCTGGTGCACAAGCGCAAGAGCAGGCGTTTTTCACAGCCGTATCCCAGCATACAAAGGGAAATTTAGCAACGGTACAAACCGTATTGGAGATTATCAAATGGTACCATGGTCCCATGAAGCGCCAGACAGGTGAACCGTTTTATTTACATCCGCTTGCCGTAGCACAGATCGTGTTGGACTACAATCAAGACGAGGCAACAATTTTGGCAGCATTACTTCATGATACGGTCGAGGACACTGCAATGCTCTTGACACATATCGAGGCAATATTTGGCAAAGAGACGGCTGCCATTGTGGATAAAGTAACGCACCTGGAGAGTAGCCAAGATAGTTTTTACAAGATCAAGCTATCGGCCGAAGAAAACATCCTAATGCTTTTAGAATCAGGGGATGACCGTGCCATGTATGTAAAGCTAGCCGACCGTGTACACAACTTACGTACGATCGAGAGTAAGTCTACGATAAGCCAAGTACGCATTGCTAAAGAAACTCTCCAGTTCTTTGTACCCCAAGCCCAACGGTTAGGGCTGCACGAAGCAGCCAAAGAGCTTCAAGAAGGAAGTATGCGGGTGTTAGGCAAGACAATACGATGAGCTTAGAGAAAATGAAACGTGGTGATATATTTTGGGTCAAATTGGAGCCTACGAGCAGAAAGTGAAATAAAAAAAGTAGGCCTTGTGTGCTGGTCGGCGCTACACCAATTAATCAGGTAAGACCTACCCTGATTGTGGTCTCCTTATCAAGTTCCCCCAACGAACGTCCTCCATTGACGGTACGCGTTACTTGTCTTGGTAAGAAGGTAATAGCTGTATGTGACCAGATCAAAGCCATTGATAAGAAGCGTCTAATGAAGCCTGCAGGACAGCTCTCTACAACGGAATTACATACACGTTAGATGAAGTACTTAACCAAGTTCTGGCACTCTCTTGACACCTGTTACTTATGAGTAAAAAGATTGGCTACATCCGTGCATCAGATGCTGTATACAACGCTCAGCAACATCTTCGACAAAACGCTCTTTTGCCACTCTTTTTCCTGCCGAATAGGCAAAGGCACCCATGCTGGTGTCAACCAGCTTCATAAAGTAATGAGAAAAGTAAGCCGCAACAATACACAGGCCTGCTTTGCCCTCAAAATGGATATACAACGTTTCTTTGATTCCGTAGACCATGCCATCTTAAAAAGCCTCCTGCGCAAACGTGTGCAAGATCATCGTGCGCTATGCATCATGGATCGTGTCATAGACAGCTTCAGGAGCCAACCAGACAGTACCCGAAACATAGGACTGCCACTGGGCAACGTCACTTTCGCAGCTTTTTGCCAATGTGTACCTGCACCCGTTAGACGATTTCGTGAAACACACCTTGCGTCAAAAATACTACCTGCGGTACTGTGATGATTTTATCATGGTGGCACATGAAAAATCTCAACTCACTGCGCTCATTGAGCCTATTAGCGATTTCTTAGCACAACAACTACGCCTCA
>JBJORC010000015.1:0-16128 GCA_046049605.1 Bacteroidota bacterium | reverse complement strand
CACTTTATAGAGCTCTTTCTCAAAGACGGCCCAGTCTATCAGGGCGTCTATTTGTTGTAGAAACTTACTTCTTCTTGTTCTTCTGCTAACATCTACACTGACGAAACTACCTGGAATGCGTTTTTTAATCATGAGATCATGGGTTGGTGAATAAATATTTGATTAACCATAATATACCCGAAATCTCCCACATTTAACCCACACCGTGCAAAGGTCTCGGAGCGGGTCTTTACAAAATTTTATGCATAACGCCACTGTACGCCCATGGGGGTATCTTGCAAAGCAATGCCAAGCTCCTGCAGTTGCGCTCGAATAGCATCTACTTGATCGTATTGTTTTTGCACCTTAGCCTGACTGTATAGTCCCAGTAAAATATCGAGCAGCGCTGTTGCAGAGGCGCTAGATTCCTGACGGAGCCCTAGGATGTCTTGCACGAAAGTGGCGTATGTATTTTTTAGGTTCTCAAAAGCTGTCGGACCTAGCAAATCGGGAGATAATTGGCCGTTCTGCAATGCATTGATAGACTTGAGCAAATTGAACAGCATTGCTATCGTCTGGGCTGTGTTGAAGTCATCGTTCATGGCCTCATAGCAGCGATCACAGCTGTGCTTGATTCGTGCAGCCATGTCTTGATCCATGCCTACACCGTCATTTTCTGGGCAGGGGAGTTCGTCGAGCGCCTTCAAGCCATTCATCAGTTTGAGATAACCACTTTGGGCGGCTTGTAATGCCTCATTAGAAAAGCTGATCGTACTGCGATAGTGAGCTTGCAATACAAAAAAACGTAGTGTCATGGGTCTGTAAGCCTGGTCCAGTAATGGATGCTTACCTTGAAAAAGTTGTTCTAAAGTAATAGCATTGCCCAGTGACTTTCCCATTTTTTGGCCACTGATGGTAATTAGATTGTTGTGGAACCAGTACTTAGCGGGTTCGGTATGGAAAGCAGCTTGTGCTTGTGCAAGTTCACACTCATGGTGTGGGAAAAGCAGATCTATGCCTCCCCCGTGAATATCAAATGGCTTCCCCAGATACTTTGCGGCAATGGCTGAACATTCTATATGCCAGCCCGGGAAGCCTTCGCCCCAAGGGGAAGGCCAGCGCATCAGGTGCTCTGGAGTAGCCTTTTTCCACAAAGCAAAGTCTAATGGGCTGTGTTTTTCCTGCTGGCCACTGAGTGGTCGTGTACCCGCCAGTAGATCTTCTACGATTCTGCCTGAAAGCTTTCCGTAGTGATGGGCCTTGTTATACGCTTCCACATCAAAATACACAGAGCCATGGGCCTCATACCCCAAGCCTGCCTTAATGATCTGCTGGATCACAGTAATCTGCTCAGGAATATGTCCGCTGGCACTTGGTTCAATGCTAGGAGACTGCACGTTCAGCAAAGCCATGTCCTGGTGGTAGCTATTGGTGTAGCGCTGAACAACTTCCATCGGCTCTAGGACCTCCAGGCGCGCCTGTTGTACAATCTTGTCTACGCCTTCGTCAGCATCTCTTTCCAAATGCCCTACGTCGGTAATGTTTCTCACATACCGTACCTGGTAGCCCAGATGCTTCAAGTACCTAAAAATAATGTCGAAATTGATAGCACTACGGGCATGCCCCAAGTGCGCCCTTCCATAGACGGTGGGGCCACACACATACATGCCCACCAATGGGGGATTCAGGGGCAGGAAGTGTTCTTTCTGGCGCGTAAGGGTGTTGTAGACTTTGAGCTGGCCTTGCATGGCACGAAGTTAAGAGATTAATGCTTAGGACTTCAGAATAGATGCTCAACCACCAGCAAAGATATAGGCTATGTCCTAAGTCAGGGCAGTCTAGCAGTTGTTAACTAGTTTTTCTAAATTTGGGTTCTGCTTTGTAGAGCACACATGTGTTAACCAAATCTTACAATGATGAGTCAAAAACGGTTTTTTGCAAGCATGATAGCAGCCTCCCTGCTGGGAGGAAGCATAACGGTGGGAAGTTACCGACTACTGAACTTGCAGCAACGGCAACCAACAATCCTCTATCAGCCCAGCGTAGCCCAGCAACCTATCCGCTTAGCCAGTCTCACAGCTACTAACAACCACGCATCAGAGCCTGATTTTGTCCACGCTGCCCAAATAGCCACGCCTGCTGTGGTACACATCAAGGCTACATACGAAGCAAAGGTGATGCACGCGCCCAGGGCGACCACTCCACTTGATCAGATGTTCAGAGAATTTTTTGGGGAAGGATTTGATTCCGGCCCTAGAGAATACAAAAGTCAACCACAGCACGCGGCTGGCTCGGGAGTCATTATTGCTGCAGACGGCTACATTGTTACCAACAACCACGTCATAGACGGAGCAGACCAAATAGAAGTGACTTTAGATGACAATCGTAAATACAGCGCCCAACTGGTGGGCCAAGACTCCAATACAGACCTAGCAGTTTTGAGAATCAAGGAAAAGGGCCTTCCCTATCTCCAATTTGGTAACTCAGATACGCTCCAGGTAGGAGAATGGGTCTTGGCAGTAGGCAATCCATTTAACCTTACCTCTACCGTCACCAAAGGGATTGTGAGTGCCAAAGCACGCACCATAGATATTTCAAACAACAAAAGCCAGATGCGCATCGAAGCCTTCATCCAAACGGACGCTGCTGTCAATCGTGGAAACAGCGGAGGCGCACTGGTCAATCTAAAGGGTGAGCTAGTAGGCATCAACACGGCTATTGCTACCAGTACTGGGAATTTTGCTGGCTATTCTTTCGCCATTCCTGCTTCTATCGTTGAAAAAATTACCAATGACCTAAAAAAATATGGCGCCGTGCAGCGGGCTATGTTAGGCATCATCATTAGAGATGTAGATGCTGATCTGGCTGAAAAAGAAGGACTCAAAAAGTTGAGCGGAGTCTACATAACCGACATCAGCAAAAATGGAGCCGCTGCCGAGGTCGGCATCCAGAAAGGAGATGTGATTGTGGCTATCAACGGCAATAAGATCAAGAATACCTCCCAGTTGCAAGAACAAATTGCACGCTACAAGCCCAATGACAAGGTAAGGGTTACGTTCTATAGAAAGGACCAGGAGAGCACTGTCACAGTGACACTAAAAAGCGTGGAAGAAAAAGTACAGATCGTACGCAAAAAAGATACTGTGGAAATGGGCGGTACGATATTTGAAAACGTGGATCTAGCTACTCATAAGCAGCTAGGCATCACAGGAGGCGTGCGCATCAAGGCACTCAAGGCGGGCCCATGGAAGCAGTCAGGACTTCAACAAGGCTTTGTTATCACTGCCATTGACAGGGAACCAGTGGAGCATTTAGATCAATTTGTCAATATTTTAAACCGCAAAACGGGAGGCATTTTGGTAAAAAGCTGTTCCCAGAATGGGACAGAAATTTACCATGCTGTAGATTTGGGTAATTAACGGAGCCCACGGGAGGGTGTATGCTGGTGCTATGAAGATAAAAACAACTGTTTTTTCAGGCAGCAGTCCAGCTTACACGCAATGTCCGCAAGCCTCGATGCCTGAGATAGCCCTCATGGGAAGATCCAACGTAGGCAAGTCCTCGTTGATCAACATGTTACTAGGCCGCAAGCAACTTGCCAAAATATCTAGCAGGCCAGGAAAAACGCAATTGATCAATCATTTTCTAGTTAATGACACCTGGCACCTCGTTGACTTGCCGGGTTATGGCTGGACCCAGGCAGGCAAGACTAAAAGGCAACAATGGACAAAGATGGTAAAGGCTTATTTGCTACATAGAAAGCAGCTCAACTTTGTACTAGTACTGGTAGATGCAAGGCACTCACCTCAAAAGCTAGACATCGCCCTGATCAACTGGCTGGGGGAACACCAAATTCCTTTTTTCGTCCTGCTCACCAAGGCAGATAAAGACTCGAAGCAGCAGGTGAGTAAGAATTTAGCTATGCTGCAACGTGTGTTGAGCAATGATTGGGAAGTGCTACCCCAAGTATTTGTGACCTCTTCTCGGGACAGGACAGGACGTGAAGAACTGTTGCATTGCATTCAACATGAACTTGACATGTATAACGCCTAACGGATCTCATCATGTGGTATAAATTTTGCATCTATGGTGATTGATTTGAAAGACATTGTAAGTATCTCGGGATACAGTGGGCTTTTTAAGTCGATAAAGCCTACACGCCACGGCGTCGTCGTAGAAAGTCTGGATGATCAAAAGAAGCGGTCTATCAAGCAAACTCAAGACCATGAGATGGCTACCCTAGAAGATATTGGAGTTTATACAACGGACAAAGACGATACGTTACCTTTATCTACCATTTTATGGAGGTTGCATGCAGAATTTTCTGCCTTGGTACACACCGATCTGTATGACACACCTGACAAGCTATGTACGTTGATGGGACGCATTGTTCCCAATTATGATCCCAAAAGGGTACATACATCTAATATCAGGAAGATCATCCATTGGTATAATATCTTGGTGAAGCATGCTCCTGAAATTTTTAGTGCAGCAGTCTAAGAAACACCCACCGACAACCCAACTTAGCCCCATAACTCAATCGGAACGATGGCTGGTATCTACATCCATATTCCGTTTTGCAAACAGGCTTGTCATTATTGTGACTTTCACTTTAGTACCAATACACGCCTGAAAGCACCGATGTTGCAGGCCATTGCAAAAGAATTGTGCATGCGCAAGGAGTACATGGGCACTGTGCAAGTGAAGAGTATTTACCTAGGAGGCGGTACGCCTTCACTATTAGAAGCAACGGAGCTGGAAACACTCCTTACACTTATTGCCCAACACTTCTCTCTGAATGATACCATGGAGGTTACGCTGGAAGCCAATCCGGATGATATCACTCTCACTAAGCTACGAGAATTGAGGGCTATAGGCATTAACCGACTGAGTATCGGGGTACAGTCTTTTCAGGATAGCGTACTGCGTCATCTCAATAGGACGCATGATAGTCAAAAAGCTATTGCTAGCGTGGAACTCGCCAGGAAGGCAGGCTTTGACAATTTGAGCATCGATCTCATGTATGCTATACCAGGGACAAGTCATGCAATGTGGGAGGCCAACTTGGCAACTACACTGCAGCTACAGCCAGAACACATCGCGGCCTATTGCCTGACCATTGAAAAAAACACAGTATTCGGGCGCTGGCACGAAAGAGGGAAGCTCAAGGCTGTGGAAGACGAGGTAGCTGTCAGGCAATTTGAAACATTGGTAGATGTATTGGAAATGCATCATTACGAGCACTACGAGGTCTCTAATTTCAGCCAGCCTGGTTGCCATGCACGGCACAACACAAATTACTGGAAGCAAGGCCAATACTTAGGCGTGGGGCCTGGTGCGCATTCTTATGATGGAGACACAAGGCAATGCAATGTGGCACACAACCAGCGTTATATCGACGGTCTACAGCAAAGTGTAGTTCCTTGTACGGTAGAAGTACTTACTAGAAAAGACCACATCAATGAGTACGTGATGACCAGCCTACGCACCCAATGGGGTTGTGATATGGCGTGGCTCAAAGCCCAGTATGGTTATGTGCTAGAACAAACCAAAAGCACATATCTCGAGCAACTGATCGATCACGGGCTAGCCGTGATTAATGGCCAAAAACTACTACTGACGCGTCAAGGGAAGCTTCTTGCCGACCAAATCGCCATGGATTTATTTGTAGATTAGCAACCTTCTAGCGACAATTTTGGGATGAACCATAGGCATAATTTGATGTTGCTACCATGAAGACTTATTTAAGAATATTGGCTTATGCAGGCCCCATACAGCGGCTGTTTCTGTTTTACTTGCTTACTACCCTACTGGCTATCTTTTTTGGATTGGTCAATTTAAGTCTGCTCATCCCTTTGCTGGAAGTGCTGTTTAGTAAAACTGATGTCGGTAGAACTCTAGCCGCTATCACCAAACCCGACTTTCCCATTAGCCTTGCTCACCTAAAAGAGTTATTCAACTACCACTTTATAACTATCATCGCTACGCATGGCCGCGTAAGCGCGCTGTACTTTGTCTGCACCATCATGATCATCTCTGTGTTGCTTGCAAACCTTTTCAGGTATTTGGCCGAGATCATTGCAGCAGAGCTGCGCATCAATGTGATATATAATCTCAGGAAAGAGCTTTTTGACAAGATCTCTCGGCTACACATGGGCTACTTTACCAACCAACACAAAGGAGACATCATGGCCAGGGTCATGAGCAATGTACAAGAAGTAGAACATGCCATGGAGTATACCTTCAGAGTCTTCTTTAAGGAGCCGGCCACGATTATTGGCTTTTTCATCGTGCTATTCTACATATCTCCCCAGCTGACATGGCTGGCACTGCTCTCGATACCCATCGTGGGAGGGGGCATTACTGCAATAGTGAGACGGTTGCTCAAACAGGCTGCTCAAGGCCAGGCATCGCTCGGCAAGCTGATGAGCATCTTAGAGGAAGCTATGGGGGGGATGCGCATCATAAAGTCCTTTGCCGTGCGTCCTTACATTTTGGGCAATTTTGAGCAGGAAAATAAAACCTATTCAAAGCTCAACTTCTCTATGTTACTCAAGAGCAGTCTAGTTCCTTTGTTATCCGAGTTTCTGGGTATGTTGGTGATGACTCTGCTATTGGCTTATGGGGGGAGAATGGTTTTTTTAAATGAGTCCACATTTACAGCAAGCACCCTCATTACCTATATCATCATCTTTTCTCAAGCACTGGTGCCGGTGAAATCCATCTCTAAATCCCTGAGTAATATCCAGCGTGGACTTGCTGCAGGCAAGCAAGTTTTTGCACTGGCAGATATCCAACCAGCCATTGTTAACAAGCCGGGTGCCCGTACAATCAAGTCCTTGCAGCAAGCCATTTCCTTCAAAGAGGTGTACTTTGCCTATGACCATAAGCCGATTATAAAACACCTGAACCTAACAATAGAACCAGGCAAAAAGATTGCCCTAGTAGGCCCCTCTGGGGGCGGTAAGTCAACCATCATCAGTTTGCTAAATAGGCTCTACGATGTGACTCAAGGGGTGATACAAATCGATAGCCTACCCTTACAAGACTACGATGTCCAATCACTTCGGAAGCTCATAGGAATCATCACACAAGAGACTATACTCTTTCATGATACCGTGTTTAACAACATTGCTTTGGGTAGGCCCGAGGCCTCAGAACTAGCCGTCATAGAGGCTGCCCGAATAGCGCATGCACACGATTTTATCAAAGCGCTACCCCTGGGCTATCAGACTGTGATTGGGGCGGGAGGCAGCAAACTGTCAAGTGGCCAAGGACAACAACTAGGTATTGCACGCGCCGTGCTGAGCAAGCCATCTGTCCTGGTTCTGGATGAGGCTACTTCTTCCCTGGATAGCGCTTCAGCAAAGCTGGTGCAAGAAGCGGTAGACAGGCTGATGCAGATGCAGGAAAAAACCTTGCTTGTCATTGCCCATCGGCTTAGTACCATCCGCAATGCGGACGAGATTTTTGTTATAGACGCTGGGGAGGTGGTAGAGCACGGTACGCATGAAGCACTGATGCAACAAGGAGGACTGTACGAAAGACTAAGCGTGCTGTACTACCAGAAAGATTAGGGAGCTAGACTTTTTCAGGAATGATGCACTAGAGTTTACGTGCTACTTCTTTCTCCTCGAATCCCTCAATGACATCATCTACTTTGATGTCGTGAAATTTTTTTATACTAATACCACATTCAAAACCATTTTTTACCTCCTGGACATCCTCCTTAAACCGTCTAAGTTGATTGATATGACCCGTATAAATCACGATGCCGTCTCTAACCAAATGCATTTGGTTATCCCTTTTAATGCGCCCATCTGTAACATAACAGCCTGCCACAGTGCCTACTTTGGATATTTTAAAGACTTCTCTTACTATTGCGTTGCCTGTAACTACCTCTTCTCTAGAAGGCGCTAGCATACCTTGCATAGCATCCCGCACATTGTCAATGGCATCATAAATAATAGAATAGAGGCGAATATCAATCCCTTCTTTTGCAGCAAGTTTACGAATATTGGCAGAAGGCCTCACCTGAAAGCCAATCACAACGGCATCAGCGGCAGCAGCCAGCAGGACATCAGATTCAGAGATAGCCCCTACACTCTTGTAGATTATATTGACTTGGATTTCCTCAGTAGAAAGCTTTAGCAGCGCATCAGTGAGTGCTTCTACAGAGCCGTCCACATCACCTTTTAGGACAATATTCAACTCTTTAAAGTTACCAATGGCCAACCTTCGGCCAATTTCATCCAGGGTGATGTGGGTTTTAGTGCGTAGGCTTTGTTCTCGCAGAATTTGCTGCTTTTGGATAGCTACCTCACGGGCCTCTTTGTCGGAAGTCATTACTCGGAATGTATCTCCTGCTTGTGGGGCACCATTCAGACCCAATACCTGAACGGGCGTTGAGGGAATGACTTCTTTAATGTGGCGGAGGAGGTGGTCGGTCATGGCTTTGACCTTACCGTAGTAGGCACCTGCCAGGACCACATCACCGACTCTAAGCGTACCGGATTGTACCATCAATGTAGTCACATATCCTTTCCCTTGGTCTAAGGAAGCTTCTAGTACCGTTCCTCTCGCTCTTTTGTTAGGATTGGCTTGTAGTGCTAGCAATTCAGCCTCCAGGAGCACTTTCTCTAGGAGTTCCTTAATACCTTGGCCTGTCTTGGCAGAAATGGCTTGGCTCTGGTACTTGCCTCCCCAGTCTTCTACCAAGATGTTGATGCCGGCCAGTTCTTCCTTAATCTTATCTGGATTAGCTTCAGGCTTATCAATTTTGTTAATGGCCACCACAATGGACACACCTGCTATTTGGGCATGGCTAATTGCCTCTCTGGTCTGGGGCATTACCCTGTCGTCAGCAGCTACTACAATAATTACGATGTCAGTAATTTTAGCACCCCTCGCCCGCATGGCTGTAAAAGCTTCGTGGCCAGGGGTATCCAAAAAGGCAACTCTTTGCCCACTTTCTGTGATTACGTCGTAAGCACCAATATGTTGCGTAATACCTCCTGCCTCCCCTTTGGTAATCTGCGTTTTACGGATATAGTCGAGCAAGGAAGTCTTGCCATGGTCTACATGGCCCATAATAGTAACGATGGGCGCTCTGGCCACCAGATCCTCTGGACGGTCTTGCTCTTCTTCCTCTGCTGTTTCCTCTTGCACGTCAGTAAACTCAACGTGATAGTCAAATTCGTCGGCAATAATCGTGATAGCTTCTGCATCTAAACGTTGATTGATGGAGGTCACCATGCCTAGTGACATGCAGGTAGATAGGACTTCATTAACTGAAACACCCATCAGTGAAGCCAGGTCATTGGCCGAAATAAACTCTGTTACTTTGAGAGTTTTGGCCTCTTCTTTAACACGTAACAACTCCTCTTCTTGAGCTTCGGCAATGGCCGATCGTTTTTCTCTTCTGTATTTAGCCCGGCTATCTTGCGCCTTCCCTCCACTAAGCTTTGCCAGCGTATTTTTTATTTGCTCTTGAATCTCTTGCTCAGAGATGCTCTCTTTTTTGGGCCCTGCTTGACTTTTGGGCTTACGCTCTACTGACTTAGGCGTTACGATTCTTTTCCTGGGTCTCTTTTTTTGCTCCTGTTTAGTATCGGAGGAAGCTACTTGACGGAATTGCCTCTCTCCGGATTTGGGCAAGTCCATGTTGCCCAACACTGTCAGGCCTTTCAGGGTTCTTAGTTTTTCTATGATGATTCTCTCAGAAGGAACTACTTGATCTTCTTCTGAGGGCACTGACGTGACCGCAGTGATTGCCTCAGATACTTGGGCGGGCGGACTGTCATTTGCTTGAGCTGGCTTACTCGCTTTTTCAAGCGATGTTTTGCCCACCAGGCTCACACCAGGTAGCTGAGGTACAACGGTCTTATGATGCGGGATGATTTTTCGTTCTTTGGAAGCAAGTTTCGGTGCTTCATTTGAAATAAGGATGGGATTATCTACATAACTTGCTCCGATAGCTATTTCCGATGCCTCTTCCTTGTCCACAGCAGCACCAGCAAACTCTTTGGCCAGCATATTAAACTGGTCTAGCGTGATCTTTGCATGGGGCTTTTTTTCGACCTCAATGCCTTTTTCAGCAAGAAATGCTACGATGGTAGTAGTGCCTACATTGAGCTTTCTCGCTGCTTGACTTAGTCGCATTATCTTTCCTTCGGCCATGGGTCTACCTATTGTTGTTAATCTTCAAATTCTCGGCTTAAAACGCTGTATAGCGCGTCGATGCTCTCTCTCTCCAAGTCTGTTCTTCGCTCAAGGTCTTCTTTGGCTACAGCCAAAACACTTTTGGCACTATCAAGTCCTATCTTCTTGAGCTCATCGATGATCCAGCTTTCCACCTCATCTGCAAACTCTTCTATGCTCACGTCATCCTCTTGATCATTCAGTTCTCTGTACACGTCGATCTCTTTGCCAATTAACCGACTTGCCAACTTAATGTTTTGCCCCCCCCTGCCGATGGCTAGAGAAACTTGCTCTGGCTTTAGATACACAGCAACCCTGTCTCCTCTGTGCTGGATGCTACTCAGCTTGGCAGGGCTAAGGGCCCTAGTAATGTAAAGATCTAGATTATCGGTATAGTTGATCACATCAATGTTCTCCCCCTGAAGCTCTCTAACAATGCTGTGGATTCGAGAGCCCTTCACGCCTACACAAGCACCTACTGGGTCTATGCGGTCATCATAAGACTCTACAGCTACTTTGGCTCTTTCTCCAGGCTCACGCACTGCTTTTTTGATAGTAATCAACCCTTCGGATACTTCAGGCACTTCACTCTCGAATAACCGTTCTAGCAGCACAGGCGAATTCCTTGAGAGGATGACTCTTGGTATGCTCCCTTGTAGCTCTATTCTGTGAACGATGGCGCGAACATACTCTCCTTTCTTGAAGCGGTCCTTAGGAATCTGTTCTGAATTCGGCAATATCAACTCTTTTTTTTCGTCGTCTAGTAGGATTACTTCCCTATTCAATATTTGGTACACTTCTGCACTGATCATTTCTCCGATCAGTTCTGCGTATTTTTTATAGAGCACATCCTTCTCTAAATCCTTAACTTTCTGAAGCAAAGCCTGCTTGGCGGCCATGATCGCTCTTCGCCCAAAACTGATAAATTCTATTTCCTCTGCTACCTCTTCCCCTATCTCAAAATCATCCTCTAGCTTCCGTGCCTCAGAAAGGCTTATCTTATCATGTTCCCATATATCTTCAGAATTATCATCGATAATTTCCCTGAAACGCCATATCTGTAAGTCCCCCTCGTCCAGGTTAATAATAATGTCAAAGTTATCGTCCATCTCAAACTTCTTTCGGATCATTGCCCTAAAGACATCTTCCAAGATCCTAATCACAGTAGGCCGATCTATGCTTTTAGCCCTTGCAAACTCTGCAAACGATTCAATTAATTTTTTACTATCCATTGTTGTTACTTCAATAAAGCTTCCATGATGTCTAGTGTATAAAAATAGGGGCCTCGCCCCCCTGTAAACTCAACTTTTATCATCCGAGCGCTAATATGGTAGGAAAACCGCAAAATTCAAACCATTAGTTGCCGAATCACCAAGCAAGGTACTTAAAAAGTGCTAGGTAAAAACAATATCTACTGGCTGGATAGGCTTCCAGCAATTCATTTTTAGGAAAAGCTGGACGGTAACCACTACATCTTGCAAGCAATAGGCTGCGATCTTACCCAGATTATTTCCTGTGTAGTAATAGTGATTAACTTCGCTTCCTTCCATCAGCTCCTTGCTAGAGTTGATACCAAATAGTGTAGCTAACAAATGTAAAGAGGTAAAACTTTTTCTGTCGCCAAACTTCCAGAGCTCCATAGTATCCAGATGCGCTACTTCCCAAGGCTTCTTTCCCGCTATGTCTAGTGCCCGAGGCAAAGGAATACCATGGATCAACATTCTTCTGCATAAATAGGGAAAGTCAAACTCCTTGCCATTGTGTGCGCACAGTCTTAAGCTTTCTTGCTGAAAACCTGCCTCTAGCACATCCTTAAACTCTTGCAGCAAGGTTTTTTCATCATGGCCTTTCAATGCCTTGACACGCAGTGTCGGCACATCATGTTCATCAAAAGTGACAATGCCCAGGCCAATGACAATGACTTTGCCGAACTCTGCGTAGATCGCTGCCTTTTCAAAAAACAAGTCACTGGCCTTCTCTTGGTCAGTCTTCCTAATAATAGCGGCTTTTTTATCCCACAGTGGTTTTAGCGCATCATCCAATTCTTGGTAAGAACCTACACAAGAAACGGTTTCTATATCAAGAAAAAGGATACTTTTGAGTACTTGCTTGGGGTTTGTACGCATGGGAGTAGTATTTTTCAAGAAATTAAGCTAAATGCTTATGTCATCAAACAATAGGCATGGTAGTCGTGCTGCATAACTCGCAGCGCATCATCTTTAGCATACCCTGAAGGCCATGAGCAATCTTTCTCCTAACCACGAGACGAACTTAGATCAACTAGATGCCCGAGAATATATCATCGTCAAAGGGGCTCGTGTGAACAACCTAAAAAATCTGAGCGTTGCTATTCCTCGCAACAAGCTCGTGGTGATTACTGGACTTTCTGGCTCAGGAAAGTCTTCCTTGGCTTTTGATACACTTTTTGCTGAGGGCCAGCGGATGTATGTAGAAAGCCTTAGTGCTTATGCCCGGCAATTTCTGGGCAAAATGGAAAAGCCAGCCGTAGACTACATCCGAGGGGTAGCACCAGCCATTGCCATTGAGCAAAAAAACCATACCAAGCATCCACGGTCTACGGTAGGCACTAGCACGGAAATATATGACTACTTAAAGCTCCTCTATGCCAGAGTTGGCATTACCTACTCGCCTGTCAGTGGCCAGCGAGTCACTAAAGACAGTGTCTCTGATGTAGTCGATTACATCCAGCAGCATCAAGAAGGCACCAAAGTAATGGTCCTTGCCCCACTCAAGAGATCCCCAAACCGTAACTTGATCGATGCGCTGAAGATAGAGTTAGGAAAAGGGTTTACTAGGATAATAAAGGGAGAAGCACTGCTGTTGATTGAGGAGTTCATAACAGACCAAGCCAAGCGTAGTACACAGGAAGAGATTTATCTTCTGGTAGACCGTGTAGCAGTGAATAAGCACGATGCAGATCATCAATTTAGGCTGTCAGATTCTGTACAAACTGCCTTTTTCGAAGGAGAGGGGGTATGCTTGATTGAGGTATCCGGGGAAGTAAAGAGAACTTTTTCTGATCGGTTTGAACGGGATGGCATTACTTTCGAAGCCCCTTCGGTGAACCTTTTTAGCTTTAATAATCCCTATGGAGCCTGTAAAACTTGCGCAGGCTTTGGCAAGATCCTGGGCATTGATGAAGACAAGGTGATTCCCAACAAGCACCTGACTATTTATGAAGGCGCCATTTTTCCCTGGCAAAGCGAAACCATGCAAAAGTGGCTTGCTCCTCTGATTAAGAAGAGTGAGAAGTTTGTCTTCCCTATTCATAAGCCCTACAACGAGTTGTCGGCCGAACAGAAAAAACTCCTATGGACAGGCAACAAGTTCTTTAAAGGCCTAGATACTTTTTTTGAATACCTAGCTGGCCATGTCCATAAAATCCAGTATAGAGTGCTCTTATCGCGCTACACAGGCAAAATGGACTGCCCTGATTGTCAAGGGACAAGAATCAGAAAAGACGCTGCTTATGTTAAAGTAGGCGGTCGGGCTATTACTGAACTTTTACTCATGTCGGTGGAGCAGCTAGTACAGTTTTTTGACCAACTGACACTCGACGCGCATCAGCAGCCTATTGCTGCAAGGCTCTTGACAGAGATTAGGGATCGGCTTCTCTATTTGGAGCAGGTGGGATTGGGGTATCTTACCCTGAACCGACCGGTGGCTACTTTATCAGGAGGGGAGTACCAAAGAATCAAGCTAGCTACAGCACTAGGTAGCACATTGGTAGGTACGATGTACATTCTAGACGAGCCTACCATTGGCCTCCACCCTAGAGACACCCGCAGACTTACAGACATTCTCGTTGCGCTCAAGCAGCTCGGTAACACAGTCATCGTAGTAGAGCATGAGGAAATGGTGATGCGTGCTGCTGACCAATTGATTGATATAGGTCCGGAAGCAGGGTCAGGGGGAGGGAAGTTGGTATTCCAAGGAGACTGGCATGCCTTGCAAAGTTTCCAACAGGGCCATACAGCCCGTTATCTAAACGGCCTAGATACGATTCCCGTACCCCCCCAAAGAAGAGCCTGGAGTGACGCATTGCTCATTCAAGGGGCACACGAGAATAATTTAAAGCACATTGATGTCGAAATTCCTTTGGGTGTGCTCACGGTGATAACAGGGGTGAGTGGTTCAGGAAAATCAACGCTGGTAAAAAAGATTCTCTACCCAGCCATCAGTAAATTACTGGGACTGAGCGCCGAGAAAACAGGTAAGTTCGATGGGCTAGCAGGCGACTTCCAAAAGCTTGATTTCGTTGACTTTATTGACCAGCACCCTATTGGCAAATCCTCTCGCTCTAACCCCAGCACCTACGTAAAAGCTTATGACGCCATTCGACAACTTTTTGCGGCGCAGCCCTTGTCGCAGCAGAGGGGTTATCAACCAGGGCAATTCTCCTTTAATCTGCGAGGAGGCCGGTGTGAAGAGTGTCAGGGTGAAGGAGAAATAAAAATTGAAATGCAGTTTATGGCCGACATCTTCCTAACCTGTGAAAATTGCCAAGGAAAGCGCTTTAAGGAGGAAACACTTGAGATAAAATATCAAGGTAAAGACATAGCCGATATCCTAGATATGACGGTAGATGATAGCTTAGTTTTCTTTACCAATCAGCCGCCTATTCTCAATAAGCTGTATCCCTTACAAGAGGTAGGCCTGGGATACATCCGGCTCGGACAGTCTTCCAATTCTCTGAGTGGCGGAGAGGCACAACGTGTCAAGCTAGCTGCTTATCTAAGTAAAGGACAACACCACAAGCACACCTTATTCATTTTTGATGAGCCTACAACAGGCCTACATGTACATGATATCCATAAATTGCTCAAGGCGATCAATGCGCTCATTGCGGAAGGAAACAGCGCGTTGGTCATTGAGCATAACGTGGAGGTGATCAAGTGTGCTGACTGGCTCATAGACCTGGGGCCGGAGGGCGGAGAACGGGGCGGTGAAGTGGTCTTTAAGGGAACGCCTGAAGCCATGAAGCAGCTAGAAGACAACCATACAGCCCAGTATTTAAAAGAAAAACTGCGTTGATGTTGAGGAGACCATCGATCATTCATAGTACCCACAAGCCCACTAAAGTCGCGAAGAACCGTAAGCAGAGCCCTATTATTCTGGCTGCATTCCTTGTCGGAGGCATCTTCGGGTGCGAAGCTGCCTCTTACCATTATGCAGAGCAAGCCGCACTAGCGTCGGCCAATGCCGTTATTCAGGTTCGCTTTAGCCCAGGGGGACATTGCACACAGTTTGTCAAGGAGGCTATTTCAAAAGCACAAAAAACTATTCTGGTACAAGCCTACACTTTTACTTCTCTTCCTATTGCTGAGGCACTGATTAAAGCACACCAAAGAGGGGTAGCGGTAAGTATTCTGATCGATCGGTCTCAGCTTACCGGCAAATACTCACAGGTGCGTTATATGGCAGATCAAGGCATTCCTATCGCCGTGGATAGGGTATCAGGCATTGCTCATAACAAAGTGATGATTATTGATGACCACTACGTACTCACGGGTTCATTCAACTGGACCAAGGCCGCCGAAACGATCAATACAGAAAACCTGCTGTTGATCAGAGATACAAAAATCAATGAGATCTATACGACAGCTTGGCATCAACGCGCTGAGCAGGCACAGGCAGCAGTAGATTGATGCATCAGGAGTCTTTTATCGGTATGGCCATGTACCAGCTTCCACCAGCTAGACTTCTTGCATGCGCCACACATGCGACTTCTTTTCTTGAGGCCAGTATTCATAGAAGTAATCTAACTGGTCCTAGCACTTTTGTTTATTTTTTATATATTTCCTTTTTAGGCATTGCTAATTTTAAATAGATAGTTTATGAAAGAGCAGCTTCAGCGAGTATTCTACCATAGCTATGGACTTTGAATAGCATTTGCTTCTCCTCTGAAAACGCGCCAAATAGTGACGC
>JBJORC010000014.1:0-12698 GCA_046049605.1 Bacteroidota bacterium | reverse complement strand
ATCTCAAGGGGAGCCTAGGAGACAGGACTAACGCACTATTGGCCGGTATGGGGCTCAACTTGATGCTCCTGGTCAGAGAAATGGCAGGTAATTTTTTGGCTATCTTGTTTTGGAGCTTTTGCCCACTAGACTTTCGTCAAAAATTGTACCCGGATACGAACTCATTGCTCCCACGTTTTATTTGTTAAGGTTCGACTATTTATTGTTACTTCGCACATGCGTGTCTGAATTTGCTATCCTGGGCGCTAGATACATGAAAGAAACACGTATGCCTTCACAAATTGAAAATTTTAGTGTACGGGACAGGTCTCATTGATCTGACAGAAAATATTTAGTACCACACTCAGGTGCATCAAGAATAAATTGCTACCGGGAGCACATTGAGAAGCAACCTACCTGCCAGTACTACCGTAGCAAGACAACCAAGAACGATGTACCTTATTGGAGTTTTTTGGTAGATTTGTGGGTCACAGAAAATAAGTTATCTATCATGAAAAAAGACATTCACCCAGCTTACCAAGAAGTAGTTTTTTTAGATACTTCAAGCGATTCTAAATTCTTGACGCGCTCTACGATGCATGCCAAAGACACTATCCAGTGGGAAGATGGCAAGGAGTACCCCTTAATCAAAGTGGAGATCAGTGCTGCCTCGCATTCTTTCTACACAGGGAAGAAAATTTTTGTGGATACAGCCGGAAGAGTAGAGAAATTCCAGCAGAAGTACGGAAAAAAGTAGATAGCAGTTGTGTAACCTCTAATAGGCTATTGTATGAATGTCGTACTGTTTGACACGCCTCAAGCTAGAGAATCGCTGAAGCCTTTTTCTTACACAAGGGCATTGGCCAAGATAAGAATTGGGATTCGCACAATTGAGGAAAAGTGGAAGCATTATTTGAAGGGTGATTACTCATTTCTTACAGCACCTCACCTCAGCAATAAGTTTCCCTACGTAGAAGCTCAAGAAAGTCTGTGTGTCAACGGCACAGTCTGTCCTGACCAAGTACTCGTGGAGGCCATCAGGAACCTTAAAGGGAATCAGAAGCTCGTGAAAGACGATACGCTGGTTGCCGCTTTTTGTGATAGAACAGCACTCCAGGATTTTCAAAATGATGATTTTGGCACTCCCTACTTGCAAAGCATACTCTTTGAAGGCCCTCTCACACAAATCAAAAATAACTGGGACATTTTCTCAATCAATGAGCAGGAGATCAGAAAAGATTTTCAATGTATTCTCGAAAGACGCACTACTACGCAAGAAGTTCAAGACCAACATACCGTTACCTACAATGAGGCAGACATTTTTCTAGAAAAAGGCGTCTCGACCAAAGCAGTCATTCTAAATGCCGAGTCAGGTCCTATCTATATTGGCAGCAACGCTATCATTCAAGAGGGTGCTGTCATTCGCGGGCCTGTCGCAATTTGTGAGGAGGCGCAAATCAACGCAGGAGCTAGGATAAGTAATGCAACTACCATTGGGCCTTATTCAAAAGTGGGCGGAGAGGTCACTAATTCAGTCATTTTAGGTTGCAGTAACAAAGCCCATGACGGCTTTATGGGGCATTCGGTAATTGGGGAATGGTGTAATCTAGGGGCAGGAACAAATATCTCTAGCCTGAGGAATGACTATGACAAAGTCAAAACTTGGGACGAACACAGAGAAGGGCTCTACAATACAGACAAGCAGTTTTGTGGGCTTTTTATGGGTGATCATAGCAAGTGTGCTATTAATACGATGTTTAATCCGGGGACAATAGTCGGGGTAAGTGCCAATTTATTTGGCGTAGGCTTTCTTGATAAAAGCATCCCTTCTTTTACTTGGGGGATGCCGAACAATCGTATACAAACCTACCGCTTGGATCAGGCACTGGAAGCCGCTGAACGAATGACAGTGCGGCGCTCGGTACAACTAACAGAACAAGACAAAAAGATTCTCGCACACGTATTTCTCACTACTGCTATTTATCGAAGCTAAAAGAGGCTAGTAATGCGGTTTGCAGCTATTCAGGGCTATGCACCTCTCAAGCGGCATCTTATTCATGTGGCACAGAGGCAACAGGTTCCACATGCACAGCTATTTTGGGGCCCTGAAGGAAATGTCAGCCTCCCCTTGGCATTGGCCTTTATCACTTATCTCAACTGTAAGAATAGACTTGAAGAAGATGCCTGTGGCCAATGCGTTTCTTGTCTCAAGATGAAAAAGCTGGTCCATCCAGATGTGAAATTTGTTTTTCCTACCAGTGCTACTAAGCAGGTCATAGGCAAAGATGTCGTCAGCACAAATTTTCTAAAGACTTGGCGTACTTTTCTTCGTGAACATCCTTATGGTCATGACAGCGACTGGAGCTACTATCTAAATAGCGAAAACAAGCAGCTTAGTATTTCAAAAGAAGAGGCCCGGGGAATTATTCAGGCTGTAAGCTTAAAGGCCTTTGAGGGGGCGTACAAGGTTGTACTCATCTGGCTTCCAGAATACCTCCACATAGCGGCTGCCAATGCGTTACTCAAGGTTGTAGAAGAACCTCCTCCCTATACGCTTTTCTTACTTGTAAGTGTTCATCCTGACAGAGTCCTAGGTACGATCCGCTCACGTACACAGCAGATATACATCCCTGCTTTTACAGATAAGGAACTTTCAAGCATGATCGCACAACAGTATTCCCTGAATCAGGAGCAACTAGCACAAATTACACTGTTGTCGGATGGAAATCTCAATAAGGCACTCAAGCTTGTTGAAAATATGACGGGAGATTATTTCGACTACTTTAAAAGCTGGATGCGGTTGTGTTATGCCCACGACTTGACGCGACTGGTGGCCCAGGCAGAGTCTTTCCATGAGATGTCCAAAGCAGGCCAGAGAAACTTCTTAGCCTATTCCTTACACATGCTGCGAGAGGCATTAGTGCTATATTTTACACAATCGGGGCTCACAAGGACTACAGCTGCAGAGCAGGAGTTTACTCAAAAATTGAGAAAAACCTTGACGCATCAGCAGATTAAGGAATGGATCACCTGGTTGAATCAGGCTTATTACTACATAGAAAGGCACGTAAATTCGAGAATACTATACTTGGATTTATCTTTGAAGATCGCCCGTACTTTTACGGCTTTAGCTCAGTCAGCCCATCCTATCCATTAGGGGTACCTATTGGTTCAAGTCCAATTGTAAGCAATCATACTGGCTACACTACCAAGTATCAGCGCACTGCTCACAGAAGGTTAAGGTTGTCGATACCAAGAATTATACCTATAGCTATCATGACAGGAACGAGAAGAGCAAGCTCTAACAATCACCCACCTTTTACGCCTAGCTTCGTACATTTCCACTTCACTGATACACCCCGGTTGGTTGTCCTGCCCTAAAATAGCCCTTACATTTACAGGCTTTAGACAACGCACCACAACCCACACAAAGCAGATGTACCGAATTACACCTATTGTCAAAAAACTTCTTCTCCTCAATATTGCGGTCTTCTTTGCACAAAACTTACTAAGGCTTGACCTGATAGATACCCTGGGACTCAGGTGTGTTTTGTCTGACTACTTCAGGCTCTACCAATTCTTCACCCACCTTTTTGTCCATGCAACCTTTGGTCATCTTTTTAGCAACATGTTTGCCTTGCTCACTTTTGGGCCTATTCTAGAGCATACACTGAACTCTAAGAAGTTTATCACATTCTATATCATTACAGGGCTAGGCGCAGCAGTACTTTACGCAGGCATGCAATACTTCGAGGTACGTGAGATTAAGAATTTGTACCACACTTATTTGACCCAACCTGATCCGAAAAGTTTTGTGGTCTACTTGAAAAAATTTCCCCATGATGCCTATAGCTCTTTCTATTCCTTTATCTCTGCTTTTGTTGAGCGTCCTGACGACCTGGCTTATATAGCCAAGAGCAAGGCAATAGTCAGCCAACTATATACACTCAAAGCTAACATGCCTACAGTAGGCGCTTCTGGCAGTGTATTCGGTATATTCATGGCGTTTGCCATGCTATTTCCCAATACAGAACTATTTTTATTCTTCATTCCTCTCCCTATCAAGGCCAAGTACGTGATTGCCATCTATGGTATGTATGAACTATATGCAGGTGTGGGGGACAATCCTACTGATAATGTAGCACACTTTGCCCATCTCGGAGGTGTATTATTTGCCTATCTATTTGTTCGATGGTGGAAGAGGCAGAATCAGCATGATTAAGCAGCTATGTTCCCAGCCCCACTAAAGCATCTTAGGAAATACTCTTGCTCATAGTTTTGCCTTGTTCTTGCATGCTTTACACAACCCAAGGTATTGTATTAAGCAATATCAAATACAGAGAGACTTCTATCATTGCCAAAATCTTTACCGAGGCTTTTGGGCTGCAGGCTTATATTATTCAGGGTGTAAGAACAAAAAAACCCAAATACAACATTGCCCTCTTTCAGCCACTCACACTCCTAGATATGGTAGTATACTATAGAAAGCAGAGGGGCATACAGCGTGTGGCTGCGGTGCAATGCTGTACACCCAACAGCAATATTTTAGACAACATCAAAAAAGCAACTATGGCTGTTTTTCTAGCAGAGTTTTTGGCTAAAGTGATCCGTGAGGAAGAACACAATGAGAAGTTATTTAATTTTTTGTGGCGGGCAGTGGTGGACTTGAATGAAAAAATTGCTGGCTATGAGTTTTTTTACCTGACCTTCTTACTCCAACTAGGGCATTATTTAGGCTTCGGCATCAGTAATTTTCAGGACATCTATACACAGTTGCATCATTCAGGGCAGCACTGGGAGATTGATCAGGAAACGCTAGAGGGCCTCAATACTTTACTATCTAACAGCAAAATGCAGAGACAGATAAAAATGGATAGGGGCGCGAAAAGGCGTGTCACAGACGCAATCATCAAATTCTACCAACTACACATAGACACGCTAGGTACCCTCAAGTCGCTAAAAGTGCTTCAGGAAATTAGTTGATTTTTGAGAGCGCACAAACGGGGGATTTATTCCCCAGCCTCTGCTAGTAGCTTCTCTCCTTTTTCAACAGCTTGCCCAATGGTTCCTACCAGGTTAAACGCCGACTCAGGAAGATGATCTAGTTGACCGTCCATAATCATGTTGAACCCTTCGATTGTGTCTTTGATGCCTACCAGCATGCCTTTCAGGCCAGTGAATTGCTCAGCCACATGGAAAGGCTGAGATAGGAACCGCTGTACTTTTCTAGCTCGATACACGGTCTTGGCATCTTCTTCTGACAGCTCGTCCATGCCCAGGATAGCGATAATGTCTTGCAGCTCCTTATAGCGTTGCAGTAGTTTTTTAACTCTTTGCGCTGTACTGTAATGCTCCTCACCCAGAATATCTGGGCTCAGGATGCGCGAAGAGGAGCTTAGTGGATCTACTGCCGGATAGATGCCTAGTTCTGCGATCTTACGGGAGAGTACAGTGGTGGCATCAAGATGAGCAAAAGTGGTAGCTGGAGCCGGATCGGTCAAGTCATCTGCTGGAACATATACGGCTTGTACAGAAGTGATCGAACCGTTTTTGACCGAGGTAATGCGCTCTTGCATAGCGCCCATCTCTGTGGCAAGCGTAGGCTGATAGCCTACAGCAGAAGGTATGCGACCCAGGAGTGTAGAGACTTCAGAGCCTGCCTGTGTAAAACGGAAAATATTATCTATAAAAAAAAGTACATCCCTACCCTGCTCCTGGCCATCCCCATCTCTAAAATATTCTGCAGCGGTAAGCCCAGTGAGGGCCACTCTTGCTCTAGCACCTGGAGACTCGTTCATCTGACCAAAAATTAGTGTGGCCTGTGACGTTTTCAAGGCCTCTTTATCTACCTTGGAGAGATCCCAGTCGCCTTCTCGCATAGACTTTTTGAATTCCTCACCGTAATTAATCACCCCAGCTTCGATCATTTCTCGCAGCAAGTCATTGCCTTCGCGCGTACGCTCTCCCACCCCTGCAAACACCGATACACCGGAATAAGATTTGGCAATGTTATCGATCAACTCCATAATAAGTACAGTCTTCCCTACACCAGCACCTCCAAAAAGCCCTATTTTCCCTCCTTTCACATAGGGTGCCAATAAGTCAATAACCTTGATCCCTGTGTAAAGAATCTCAGTAGAAGTGGCCAAGTCCTTGAATTGAGGGGCAGGTCTGTGTATAGGGAGCTCATGCTCTACCACAGGCTGTTCAATGCCATCTATAGCCTCTCCCACAACGTTGAATAATCTTCCTCTGATGGCTTCGCCCACTGGCATCTTAATAGGGGCCCCGGTATCGGTGACTTTCGTTCCTCGCACTAGGCCCTCACTACTGTCCATTGCTATGGTCCTAACACAATGCTCCCCCAAATGAAGTTGACACTCTAATATCAATTTTTGACCATCTTCTTTGATAACTTCCAATGCATTGAGGAGGTCTGGCAATGTTGCATTTTCCTCAAACCTGACATCCACTACGGGACCTAATATTTGGATGATTTCTCCTGTACTTGCCATTTCTTTCTTGGGAAGAATTACGATTGTTGCCTGTCCATAAAGCTAACACATAAATCAATTTCTTGAAATGGAGGTAGTATAGGCGCCAGATAGCTAGTGCCGCAAGCGTACTTAGTGACTATACAAAAACTGCCTTGCTATGGCCTTGACCCACAAAGTCAGTGTCACTGCTGCTGAATTTTTAGTGTTACTAGAATTTCAGCACAATAAACTTGCTACCAAGCAACAGCTAAGTAGTTTCGTAGGAATCTCAAACAACCATGAAAAAAACCACCATCGTACTACTATGCTTTTTTCTTTCTGCTAGCTTAACGCATGCTCGCTTTTTTTAGCATGGGTCTACGTGTGGGCGCCAGTATTTCCCAGGTTAAGGTAAATTCAGAAAAAGATGATGCAGTACTAGCAAGCTTTTAGCTAGAAGACGACTAGGGTTATCACGTGGGCATTTTTGACCGCTTCGATCTGTTTGCATTTTATATTCAGCCCGAAGTACTCTTGACTGGCCATAGTGCAAAATTCGGTAAGAATAACAAAGTGTTCAAGCTCGGTTTTACTCAACTTTCTATACCAGCTATGGTAGGGCGCTCCTTGTTTAGAGTCTTCAGAGCACAAATTGGGCCTGTTCTTAGCTTATTCTTGAGCGCGAAAGAGGAGGAAAAGATGTAAAAGAGTACTGCAATAATACCACTATAGGGTGGCAAGGTGGGCTAGGCGTCGATATCTGAAGGAAGTCCAGATAGGGAATTGTAAGCGACAGGAATAACGCACCATTGGCCGGTATGGGGTTCAACTTGATGCTCCTGGTCAGAGAAATGGCAGGTAATTTTTTGGCTATCTCGTTTTGGGGCTTTTGCCCACTAGACTTTCGTCAAAAATTGTACCTGGATACAAACTCATTGCTCCCACGTTTTAGTTGTTAAGGGGCGACTATATAAGTTCTTTGCCAAGATTAGTATTTGCTTACATGCTATTCTGCACCAACACGACCTTATTAGCAAAGTAAAAGTAAGTTAAGACAGCTACAACCTTACAAAGGCAAAATTAGGTAATCCAAAATTTCCATCGCCACAACGGTTGTACTTATCTTTGCAGCCGGTACCCGGTACTGTACTCGAAAGATGAAAAAACACCTGCCTAACTTTTTTACCTTACTTAATCTTACTGTCGGCAGCTTAGGTGCTATACTAGCTTTGAAAGGCCACCTAACGCATGCAGCTCTGTGTATCTGGTTAGGGGCATTTTTTGACTTTTTCGATGGGTGGTTAGCACGCACACTCAAAGTATATTCTCCACTGGGGCAACAACTAGACTCTCTCGCTGATCTGATTACTTTTGGCTGGTTACCGGCAAGCATCATGTATGAGCTAATAAGCACACAAACCTCTTCGACCTACCTACCTTTCACGGCTTTACTGCTCCCTGTCTTCTCTGCGCTCAGGCTTGCTCGATTCAATATTGATACTAGACAGCAAAGGGTATTCATCGGCCTACCTGTCCCTGCCAATGGGGTGCTCATCAGTACACTTCCCTGGATGATGACAGCCAATAAATATGCTTGGTTAACAGCACTTCTTACCCAACCCTACGCCCTGGCCATTTTGGTCGTACTCACGTCTTATCTATTGATAGCTAATATCAAACTCATGGCTTTTAAGTTTACTACCTATGCCTGGTATCCTAATCGTTTCAAATATGGATTTTTGTTGACTTCCATTTTGCTCATACTCCTCCTCCAGGCTGAAGGACTGGCATCGAGCATTGTTTTATATGTCTTAGTATCCATTGCATCCAGTCCGCAACAAGAACAGTGATTTAGATACAATACAGCCTGGAATTATACTCCATCACCTTATGCATCATGCTTGATAGAACCATACCCCCATCTGCCAAAACGATTGATCACTTACGTTTTTCTTGGCCCAAAGCCCACCAACTCAAAGAGGGCCTGCCGCTCTTTGTACTCAATTCAGGAAAACAGCCGATCATCAAGCTAGAGCTGGTATGCGACGCTGGCTCATGGTACGAGCCCCACAACGGCGTCGCCTACTTTACGACCAAGATGCTACAGGAAGGCACCCAACACAAAAGCGCTCAGGATATTGCCCACTACATCGATCAGTATGGCGCCAGCATTCAGGTCCAAGTACAGCCTGATACATGCATCTTCACACTAATCACTTTATCTAAACATCTAGTGCCCATGCTTGCTTTGCTGGCAGAGCTACTCCTGAGCCCCACCTTTGATGAGCAGCGCTTGGCACACTTAAAAAACCTTACCATCCAAGAACTCAAAGTAGATGCCAAAAAAAATAGCCGTGTAGCACGCAAGAAGTTCAAAGAAATACTGTTTGATAGTACGCATCCTTATGGCAGGCAGCTCACCGAAACAGCAATAGCCGATATCACACCAGTGCATTTGCAGCAGTACTACAAGGATCAGCTGTTGGCACGATGCCGCCTCTTGGTGAGTGGACAGGTAGACGAACAGGACCTAAAAACTATCCAAGATTACCTACAACCACTGCCTATACAGACTCCAGATGCTGTACCGCCTCCGTGGCTTACGCAAGCGCCTTCCCAAGTACATTTAGCAAAAGAAGACAGTTTGCAAGCCGCCATCAGTATGGGTAGGGTACTCTTTGCCAAAGACCATCCAGACTACTTGCCGCTCCTAGTCGTTAACGAATTACTAGGAGGTTACTTTGGCTCAAGGCTCATGCGCAATATCCGGGAAGACAAAGGCTATACCTATGGGATTTTCTCTAGAGTTGTGCCACTCAAACATACCAGCTATTTACTGATAGCTACTGAGGTCACCCAGACTTTTTCCCAAGCTACCTGCCAAGAAATCGCACAAGAAATCAAGACTCTGCAAACAGTGCCAGTGCCAGAAGAAGAGCTAAAAACACTACAGAACTATATGCTCGGCACTTTTTTGTCGGAAATAAATGATCCATTTTCTATTATGGAAAAATTTAAAGCTGTCTATCTGCACGGTCTGGACCAAGCTTATTACGAGCAGTTGCATGATACCATTAGGCACATCAGCGCTCCCCAAATCAGGATATTGGCCAATGAGTACCTATCCACAGACAGCTTTAGCCAGGTGATCGTGGGCTGAGATTTCATGAAGATGGGTTGTCTGTTAGGTTAAATGCGTAAAAAATACATGTTTACGGTAGGCAAGGGTTGCCCCCTATAGCACCCATACGTTTGTAGTCGGGCCACCAAAGTGTGCTCCATCATGTTGCATAGCAAAAAAAAAGATGCTACTTTTGCAGTCTAGTTGTGCAAGGCGTGCATTTTTTGTGTTAAATATTTTTTTCAGAGCAGATCAGTGGACCACATAAGCTACAAAACGGTGTCAGTCAATCAGGAGAGTGCCCAGAAGGAGTGGGTGCTTGTAGATGCAAGCGCGCAGACCTTAGGCCGCCTGGCCAGCCAAGTGGCTGCTATGATTAGAGGCAAGCACAAGCCTAGTTTTACCCCGCATGTAGACTGCGGAGACAACGTGATTGTCATCAATGCAGATAAAGTCCATTTGAAAGGCGAAAAATGGGATAAAAAGCAATATATTTCCCACACAGGCTATCCAGGGGGTCAAAAGACGATTACACCCCGGCAGCTCAAAGAAAAATTCCCCACGCGCATCATAGAGTACGCTGTCAAAGGCATGCTCCCTAAAAACAGGCTAGGCCGCAGGCTGTTCCACAATCTCTTCGTGTACAAAGGCGCGGAACATGACCACATGGCCCAAAAACCTAAAAGCATTACACTAAAAGACTAACGCATGGAAAAACTCAATGCAATAGGCAGAAGAAAGACTTCTGTGGCCAGGATCTATTGGTCCAGTGGCAAGGGAGCAATCGAAGTCAACAAAAGGTCTCTAGAAAACTACTTCCCTTCTGAAGTGCTAAGAATGCTGGTCCAGCAACCCCTGCATCAGGCGCAGGTTACCGAGCAATACAATATCCAGGTCAATGTTAAAGGTGGTGGCCTTACAGGACAAGCCGAGGCAATACGCCTAGCCATTGCACGAGTGCTATGTCAAGTTAATGCTGAGTACCGTCCTGGCCTAAAACAAGCAGGCTATCTCACCAGAGATCCAAGAATGGTGGAACGTAAAAAATATGGCCGAAAAAAAGCTAGAAAGAGATTCCAATTCAGTAAACGTTAACTTCCAAGTACCCTCTGCATGATTACTTTAAAACACAAAGACTTACTCGATGCAGGTGTCCATTTTGGCCATTTGACAAGCAAGTGGCATCCCAAGATGGCTCCTTTCATCTTTATGGAACGCAATGGCATTCACATCATTGATCTTAGCCAAACTCTCCTGCAACTCCAAGAGGCAGCCCATGCCCTCAAGGCTGTTGCGAGTGCTGGCAAGAGGATCTTATTCGTGGCAACAAAAAAGCAGGCCAAGGGCGTGGTAGAACAGGAAGCCAAGCGTCTCGGTATGCCCTATGTCACAGAAAGATGGTTGGGAGGCACACTGACTAACTTTGCGACTATTCGCAGGTTGCTGAAAAAAATGTCTTCCTTCGATAAGTTGACGAAGAGCACAGCTTACGATAACATGGCCAAGAAAGAGCAGCTTATGATTGCTCGAGAAAAAACGAAGCTAGAGCGGTTGTTGCAAGGCATTGCTGATACAACCAGATTGCCCGCAGCGATTTTTATCGTAGACGTCAAGAAAGAACATATTGCTGTCAAAGAGGCGAGAAAGCTTGGAATTCCTGTATTTGCACTGACAGACACCAACACAGATCCTACGTGTGTTGACTATCCTATCCCCAGCAATGACGACGCCTCGCGCTCTGTAGAGCTAATTATCAAGACTATTGGTAGCGCTATTGAAGAAGGCCTAGAAGAACGACGCAAGCACAAAGAAGTAGATACTACTGCACAAGGAGGAGTAGTTAGCAAAGGAGTCAGAGAAAGAAATGTTGAGAAAGTAGTATCTTCAGAAACTGTGGAGAAACAAGCATTCACAGCCAAAGAAACGAAAAACCCGACTATCAAAGCTGTTAAAAAAGTAACAACCCAGCGGGTTGCTGAAGTAAAGCAAAAGGTCAGTGAAAAAATGGCTGAGTCAACCTCCAAAGCTGAGGCTGCTACGACCCCAGAAATACCCCACGTCAACGCCAAAAAGGCAACCAAGAAAGAAACCCCTGGTCAGGCATAAATTGCTCAACCAACCAAATACACAATCTGCTAATGATCACTGCGAAAGATGTTAATAAGCTAAGACAGCAAACAGGAGCTGGGATGATGGATTGCAAAAAAGCACTCACGGAAGCAGGGGGAGATTTTGACAAAGCTATTGAAATCCTGAGAAAAAAAGGCCAAAAAGTGTCTGCTGAACGAGCTGATAGGGCAACTACCGAAGGTATTGTTTTGACCAAGGCAAATGATGCACACGATTATGGTGTGATAGTTGCACTTAGCTGCGAAACGGACTTTGTAGCCAAAAACGAAGCATTTCAACAGCTAGGCCAAACAATTCTAGAAACTGCTTTTACGCATAAGCCTACCACACTCGAAAACCTTTTAGCACTTGCCGTAGAAGATGACTGCACCATACAGGAGAAAATCACAGAATTGGTAGGTAAGATTGGAGAAAAGGTGACCATCAGTGCTTATACTACCCTCAACAGTGAGGTGGTAGTACCGTACATACATATGGGCAGCAAGTTAGGTGTTTTGGTAGGTCTTCAAGGCAGTCATGGCGCACAAGTGATAGCCGCTGGGAAAGACGTAGCCATGCAGATTGCTGCCATGAGCCCTCTGGCTGTTGACAACGATGGCATAGACGCTGCAATATCAGATCAAGAACTAGCCATTGCTAAGGAACAAGCACGCAATGAAGGAAATCCTGAAATCATGCTCGACAAGATTGCCCAAGGCAGACTCAACAAGTTCTTGAAAGAAAATACTCTCCTTAATCAGCCTTTTGTGAAAAATAACGGACTTACCATTGCACAATACCTAGCAAGTGTAGCACCCAACTTGACTGTAGTTGCTTTTGAAAGGGTGTATATCGCATAACTAGTCGCCCCTTAACAACTAAAACGTGGGAGCAATGAGTTTGTATCCAGGTACAATTTTTGACGAAAGTCTAGTGGGCAAAAGCTCCAAAACAAGATAGCCAAAAAATTACCTGCCATTTCTCTGACCAGGAGCATCAAGTTGAACCCCATA
>JBJORC010000013.1:0-8423 GCA_046049605.1 Bacteroidota bacterium | reverse complement strand
ATTATAAGGGCTGATAGGCCTCTTGAAGGAGCCCAATGGGCCGCAAACAGGTATGTGAAAGACCAAATATGACTCCCAAAAAGAGCGGGAAACAACTAGCAACTATTCTGCAATAGTCTCGATATGTTGCAAGGAGGAGGTGGGTTTGGAGCGCATGGGCATGAAAATATGGAGATTATCTCGATGCCATTGCAAGGTGCTCTTGCGCATGGTGATAGCACAGGCCACGTCAGTGTCATTCGGCCCAACGACGTTCAGGTTATGTCTGCCGGCACGGGCATCATGCACACCGAGCGCAACCGCTCTGCTCATGAGCCAGTCAGCTTCTTGCAACTCTGGATACTGCCCGCTACACAAAATCTGCTACCTCGGTATGCACAACGAAGCTTTGATCCAAAGAACTGGGAAAATAAATTTACTTTTCTGGTAAGGTCTAGACAGCGGCAGCAGCAAGGGAAGTTATGGATCAACCAGCAAGCGGTCATTGCCAGGGCAAGCTTAGAGGCAGGCAAGGTTGTAAGCTATGCATTGCAGACCCCTGGACACGGGGTGTATGTATTTGTCATCGAGGGCAGGGTCAGCGTAGCAGAAGAGGTGCTAGGTAGGAGGGATGGCATGGGTGTGGAGGGCGTCGATCAACTGGTTTGCCAGGGCCTTGAAACTTGCGATTTGCTACTCATCGAAGTGCCTATGCGACTTCCTTGACTGCTAGCAAGGGGCAAGGTTACATGATGCATCAAACTGTTATTCAAAATCATAGGTGTATCCCCTCACCATAAGCACTAGCCACCGCTTCCATGATGGCTTCAGACATGGTAGGGTGGGGGTGCACAGATTTGATAATTTCATGTGCAGTAGTTTCTAGTTTTCTGGCAGTCACTACCTCTGCAACCATCTCCGTAACGTTGGCCCCTACCATGTGTGCCCCTAACCACTCTCCGTATTGGGCATCAAAGATGACTTTTACAAAACCCTCCTTGACGCCAGCTGCGTTGGCCTTGCCTGAAGCCGAAAAAGGGAACTTACCTACCTTGATTTTGTAGCCTGCTGCTTGGGCTGCCTGCTCAGTGTAGCCCACAGATGCTGTTTCTGGCTGACAGTACGTACAAGCGGGCAGGTTGTTGTAGTTCAAGGGCTCAGGGTGCAGGCCCGCTATTTTTTCTACACAAACAATGCCCTCAGCAGAAGCTACGTGAGCCAGTGCAGGTCCTTTCACAACATCGCCAATGGCATAGATGCCCGGCACATTGGTGCAGTAGAAATCATCCACCATCACCTTGCCTTGGTCAGTAGCCACCCCTACTTCTTCGAGCCCGATATGCTCTATATTGGCTACAATGCCAACAGCAGACAGTACCATTTCGCAGGCAAGGTTTTGTACTTCCCCTTCTTTGGTTTTGAGTTGCACCTGGCATTGTTCTCCTTGGTTATTCACACGGGTCACTTCCGTGTTGGTGTACACCCGAATCCCTGCTTTGGTGAAAGACTTGGCCACTTCTTTGGAGATATCTTCATCCTCAAGCGGCAGCAAATGCGGCATGTACTCTACGAGCGTCACGGCTGTACCAATGGCATTATAGAAGTAAGCAAACTCTACACCAATGGCCCCAGCGCCCACAACGACCATAGACTGGGGCTGTTTTTTCAGTACCATGGCCTCTCTATAGCCAATGACTTTTTTGTGGTCAATAGGAAGTTGGGGGAGCGTTCTGCTTCTACCCCCGGTGGCTACAATGACGTGGTTGGCTTGGTAGGTTGTGGTGGCACCTTGTGCATCCTCTACGATCACAGTGCGGTTTTTGCTAAGTTTTCCAGTCCCCTCAATCGTATCGATCTGGTTTTTTTTCAAGAGAAACCGAACACCTTTGCTCATGCTCCCAGCTGCCCCTCGACTACGCTCGATCATGGCTTTAAAGTTGGGCTTGGCGTCTTGTACCTGGATGCCATAAGCACCAGCGTTTTGTATGTACTCAAATACCTGGGCACTCTTGAGCAATGCCTTGGTAGGAATACAGCCCCAGTTGAGACATACTCCTCCTAGTGATTCTTTTTCTACTACTGCTACTCGCATACCTAGCTGTGAAGCCCTGATGGCTGCCACATAGCCACCAGGCCCGCTGCCAATGATGATGAGGTCGTATTGCGTTTTCATAAATAGCGTGGACGAACAGATGCTGCTGGCCTACCACGGCACCACCGCTCATGTTTTTTCTCATGGTTTCGCGGCGTGCACGAGTCCGAGCGAACAAATCTAATGCAGCAGGCGCTACAAAAAAAAGCCACGCAGCTGGACCTACAATGCCATTCTTATTGCTACTATTTTTGGCTACCTTTGGCTCTGTCAATTGGTTGTACCGACCAAAAAAGAGTAGAGAGCTTTTGCTGCCTGGGTCAGGTCTCTACCGGTACGGGGTAAGGTTATCATGAAACAACTGCAAGGAAAAACGACACTCATCACAGGTGCTTCCAGGGGGATTGGCTACGCTATTGCCAGTAAATTTGCTGCTGCAGGGGCTAATGTTGTGTTTACCCACCTTGCTAGTGATGAACAAGGACAGGCCTTGGCAGAGGAGCTTCGGGCAATGGGTGGCAAAGTCAGTGTTTATCGCTCTGATGCAGCAGACTTTGCAGCCGTAGCACTCCTTGTCGAAGATGTGGTGCGTGAGTTTGGTCGGCTGGATGTGCTGGTCAACAATGCAGGCATTACCAGAGACGGTCTCCTGCTGCGCATGGACGAGCAAGCATGGGACGAGGTGCTGCGCGTGAACCTGAAGTCGTGCTTTAACACTGTAAAAGCAGCCACCAGAACTTTCCTTCAACAACGCAGTGGCGTTATTATCAACATTGCGTCTGTAGTGGGCATCAAAGGCAATGCAGGCCAAGCCAACTATGCAGCTTCTAAGGCAGGGATTATTGGCTTTACCAAGTCCGTGGCGCTCGAACTGGGGGCAAGAAACATCCGCTCCAATGCCATTGCTCCTGGCTTTATTGACACAATCATGACCAAAGACCTAACGGCAGCCGCAGCGCAGGATTGGAAAAAAGCCATTCCGCTACAGCGTGTAGGATTGCCTGAGGACGTGGCTAATTGTGCTCTGTTCTTGGCTTCTGATGATTCTAGCTATATCACTGGGCAAGTGATTCAAGTAGATGGGGGAATGTTGACGTAAGCGATGCCTTATTTGCGTCTGGTGCTTCAGAATTCTGGTGTGTTGTCCGAACTAGGAAACAACTATGTGCCCATTATTAACCAGTCTTATCGGCAATGTGCCGTTCAAGCCCTATCCAATAGGTTGCCAGCTTTGTGTACTAGGGCTTGTTGCATTTTTGCAGGGTTGTGCTCTCTCCGTCCCAGCAGGGGTCAAGCCAGTTGCCGGATTCGATGTTAACCAATATTTGGGACGTTGGTATGAGATAGCGCGTTTGGATAATCGTTTTCAGCGAGGACTAGAACAAGTAACTGCCACTTACAGCTTGAGAGAAGATGGTAGCATCTGTGTAGAGAACACAGGTTGGCATAGCCAGACGGGGCAGCAAAAAACGGTGGTTGGAAAGGCCAAGTTTGTATCAGCTAAACAAATAGGCCATTTAAAAGTATCTTTTTGGGGGCCTTTTTACGGCAGTTACGTCATATTTCATCTTGAAGCTGATTATTCTGTAGCGATGGTGTGTGGGTCTAACAGAAACTACTGTTGGATTTTGGCTAGAAACCCGGTACTGTCTACAGGGGACATAGCTAGATATCGAGAAATAGCGCGAGAAAATGGATTTGCCGTTGAAGATCTTATATATGCGCCAAGTATTGTGCCTGTTTCCAATATTGTTGATCACTAAGCTGGGAACTTACAGGGACGCCACCTGGACATGTTTATCGATTTTTCTTACCAATCCTTGCAATGTCTTGCCAGGTCCACATTCTATAAAAAGTTGGGCACCGTCCTGGATCATGCATCGAATTGTCTGGGTCCATCGTACTGGTGCAGTGAGCTGCTCCATCAAGTGCTCCTGTATTAACTCAGGAGCTGTAGTAGGTGTGGCATTAACGTTTTGATAGATAGGACATATACCGCGCTGAAATTTGGTTTGGGAGATAGCTCGGGCGAATTGTTGCTTAGCAGGTTCCATGAGCAAAGAGTGGAAAGCACCGCTTACTGGGAGTAAAATAGTGCCTAGGCTGCCCGCAGTTTCCATTGCTTCACAGGCTAGCGTAATGCCCTTGTGAGTGCCGGAGATGACCAGTTGGCCAGGGCAGTTATAGTTGGTAGGTACTACCAACTCATCTATCGAGGCACACACCTGCGCCACCTTTTCATCGCTTAAACCAAGAATGGCTGCCATGGCGCCAGGTGCTAGCTCACAGGCAGCTTGCATGGCTTTGGCTCTTTGGGCCACCAACTGGAGTCCTGCCTCAAAAGTCAAGACCTGGCTGGCCACAAGTGCTGATAGTTCTCCCAAAGAGTGTCCCGCCACCATAGCAGGCTGAAAGTGGGGCGTAGTTTTGGCTAGAATCACGGAATGTATAAAAACTGCAGGTTGCGTCACCTGTGTCTGCTGTAATTCTTCTTTTGTTCCTTCAAACATCACATCAGTGATGCGAAAACCCAAACACTCATTAGCCTTCTCAAAAAGAATTTTTGCTTGCGGGTTGCCGACATACAAGTCTTTTCCCATACCCGGAAACTGGGCCCCTTGTCCTGGAAATAGATAGGCATTCATCATAGTGAGTTACAGTAACGGTAGCTCCCACACTGGTGCGAGAGAGGCACTAAGCTTATTTATTTTTAGTAATCTGGGCGAGCATGGTCGCCTCGCAGGCGAGTTGATCACCCACAAAAACTCGTCCTTGCATCTTAGAAAACCCTCGCTTGATGTCAGCCAGCAATTCGCAGTGCAGCACCAAGGTATCGCCCGGCACCACCATCTTCCTGAACCGGCATGCGTCAATGCCCAAAAAGTAGGTCAAGTAATTTTCAGGATCTGGCACTGTACTGAGTACTAAAACACCTCCTGTTTGGGCCAGTGCTTCTACCTGAAGTACCCCCGGCATGATGGGGTTGCCTGGGAAATGCCCTTGAAAAAAAGGCTCGTTGATCGTTACATTTTTGACTCCCGTCACGCTTTGTGCATCCAAATGAATGATTTTATCTACCATTTGAAAGGGATATCGATGTGGCAACATGTGTATAATTTGCTTAATGTCACGCACAGCAGGAGCGCTTGGAGCATACGGAGGAGCAATTGCTTGATTTTTAAGGTGTCGTTCTTTGTACATCGGAGATGAAAGTATCAAGCGTAAAAAATCAACAAAATTGGCCTGGTTATTTGGCATGAAATGCCGTTCTTGGAAAGGCCAATGCGCGCCCAAATTAATACTTCTTTTTGAAGATCAACTTGTTTGGCCAGACGCTACACTGGCGTGAGGCATCTATGAACCGACCTAGCCGTACGTTCCATAGCACGCTGGGTAACCTCCCAGCCACTGCGCGGGCACTTCTAAGCCATGCTGGAGAAAAAAAGGTGTGGCTTCTGGAAGGTGCTATGGGCGCTGGAAAAACTACCTTGATTAGGGCTCTTTGCACCCAGCTGGGCGTACAAGATAATGTTTCCAGTCCTACGTTCTCATTGGTCCATGAATACGCTGCGGCATCTGGTGAGGCCATCTACCATTTTGATTTTTACCGCATTCTTCGCGAAGAGGAAGCGCTGGACTTGGACTGCATGGCGTACTTTGAGAGCGGCAGCTACTGCTTTATTGAATGGCCTGAGAAAGTGCGTAATATGATCCCATTTACGTATTGTAAGATCGGGTTCGTTGTCCAATCTCCTGGTAACAGAATACTGCACGTGACGCTTGCAGAATAGAAGGCCTAAAGCCTACAGTAGAAATGAGCCCTGATGTAGTGAAGCTATTGTACCCATACCACTTTCAACTAAGCTTAACTCAGAATTCTTTTTACGGGCCTCAGACAGGAGGTCGCTGCGCCAGCAGGGCCCTACTTTTTGGAGTCAAAAAGTAGGCAAAAAACTTTGCCGCTATGGTTTCGTTTGCTAAAATCCTAGCCTGTGGCCTAGGCCCTCTTAACACGCGGTCCTTTGGCCTTCAAACCACAGATATCCCTTCACGGCCATCGGCTGCATACTGGCTCACGTGCACTCGTGCAACAGATCTATTTTTATACACCAACGTACACATTGTTGATGAAACATTCATAATTGATCATTGTCAGATACAACTATAGAACAACTTGTATTTGTTCAAGGCGCGGTGCTTGTATTGTTCTAATTTATTTTCGTCCTTCCCCTCCTGACAGAGAAAGTAAAGCCGTCAAAATCAGTGGCGTCGTGTGCGACCTTAACCAGTATTAGCCATGTTGTTGTCATTGCATCACGCATCACTATTCACGCCATTGCGTAGTTATCGTTTGGGCCTACCGCTTGTGGTATTGGCTGTCATCTTTTCCAGTTGCCAGTCGTCGGGTAGGCTGTCTATGGCCGAGGAGGAAGCCAAGGCTTCGTTAAGCTGCAGTAGCTCCTTGGGCGTAGTTTCTGTTGCTGGTGATTCATCTATGTCTCCTGGCGATGTATTGCCAACAGTTTCTGCTGGGTCCAGTGGTCGTTCCGTTGTCTTGGAATCTTCGTCAGGAGTGGGGGTTCGTTTTTCACGCTCAAGCGTTGGTTGGCAAGCGGCGCTATCATCCAGCACAGATGCCTATCTCCCTTGTGGTCCCATGCCTGTTGTGTCTTCTCCTGGCACAGACATTGGTTCTATGCTTGCTTGGCTCCGCGATGCAGGTTCTGAGGAATCTAGATCCCGCGTGCACGTGGTTTCGAGCTCGGCGAGCCCCACAGGTGTAGCGAGTGTATACTTGGGCAGGTTGGGTTTGTTGGGAGGAATGCATCGCCAGCCTGTTTCCCCTTCGTCTCCTTCTGATCCTGTATGGTTGTCCCTTAGTTGTAAGAAGCAGCGTCATGGTGTGGTAACTGTCGGCCCCGGCAAACAAGTACGTGTTCCTTACGTGATTCCATCAGGCTGGAGTTGCGTAACCCATCATGTACATATAGTTCAAGAAGTACCTAATGCTAGTCACTATGTTGAGTTATTACCAGCTAATTTTTCCTATTCCCGCAGTGATCTAGAGGGCTCCAATCATCACCACGCTTTAAATCAAGGTTTGTCTGGCCCCAATGTTTCGGTGCCCACGTTTTCGGTTGAAGTAGATCTGAGCATAGGTCGTCTCGCACAAAAATCTCAAGGGTCTCAGCAGTATACTACCCATAGTGCCCATACGACACATGACGTACTGGTATTGGTAGCGGGAGTTCCATCAGAGTTCAGGGAGAGGAGTTGGCGTGGCTATAAGACCAAGCCCATCACTACGTCATTGCAAGTCCAGTTGGAGGTTATTCTAGAGCGTACTTCCTCACCCTCCACCCCGCTCCACGAGCCTTTACCATTTCACCCACCTACTGCCCCACAAGGTATTGCTGCCCCCACAGCCCCTGTGCCTAACTCTGTTCCAGCTTCATCTACGTTAGCATCAGAGCATAAGAAACCGGCAGAAGTTAGAAAACAAGTTCAGCTTCCCGAGGAAGCCTTCGGTGCCAAAGAGTGGAGCCAGTACTTTGGTGAGGTAGGCGCAGCGCCCCCGCTGCCAGCCAATATCGATGAGATCTTGAGCAGCCGGTGCCCCTTCTGGCCAGGTAAGCAAGTAAAAGACACACACCTGCTGGTGCTAGTTCCGGCGACTGTAGATGGGAGGCCCTTCACGTTAGACCTGCTTGGTAAGCTCATACAAAACCCCAAGGGGGGCGGCAGGAAGACGGAGTACAGGAATTATGATGGTGGCACTGTCCAAAAAGAGTTAGGCGCGAAATCTCCGGGTAGTTCGTATTGGGTGTTGATGACGCGAGATATACTTCCTGACAGTCGGAGTAATACGCATGACGCTCAAGAGGCGTTGGTTGCTGCGCATGCGCGCAGGCTGCGACTTCCTTATGAGATGCCGCATGCCCTAGAGGCAGCGACAGCCATCTTGTTGCATCACGCCCGTACTGATGAGCGCCTCTACACAGATGATCCTTGGACCTTCACCCGATGCCAAAAGGAGGTAGATAATAACAGGTATCCGCCCGTTGTTGGGGGTTTTTTCTCCGGGGGCCTCGGTGTCTTCTACGACGCCTTTGTCTACTACGACGTCGGTGTGTCGTGTCTCCGGAAGTTCTAGGTACTTGGCACTTGGAGACTTGGTACTTCTGGCCTTGGCACCTTGGTACTTGGCACTTGGTTCCTTGGTGTGCGTGGGGGGCGTCTGGTGCTGCGTGTTGGGGTCTTAGTACGGTGGCTATGCGCCGGGTTCGGCTGTTCGGTGGGTTTGGCGGTTTCCTCTTGGGGGGAGGCGCGTTGGGGCGGTGTTGTTTTGCTG
>JBJORC010000012.1:0-3036 GCA_046049605.1 Bacteroidota bacterium | reverse complement strand
TGCTGAGGATTCAACTGATGCGCAAGTAGGTTTTTAAACAGCTCGGTTTGTTGTTGATGAGGAGATTTTCCTAGCCTAACGGTGATATTTTCTGCAAGGTTTTGGATTTAATTTATCCTTTTCTTGCGTTTTTTGCTACGCTATTTTGGGTAAAATTTTCAAAAAATATCCCTTAACGCATAGTATGCAATGAAATTTCCCTTTGTTAAGGGGCGACTGTTATAGCCAGGCAGTAAGCACAGCTTTGCGGCTTTACAAAAAAGAATATCCTCGTGTCACACAATACCTGAAAAGCCTCATCAACACCCTGAAGAAAGTAGAAGATAGGAAGCTCATTCGACAAACCAAAGAAACTGTGCTCCCCCTTTGCATCCAATGGCTGGGAGAAGACCATACGCTCACGCAGCAGTTGCAAAATGTTGGGCAGGTCAGCCAGAAGCTTTCCGCTGTGCAAAGTAGTGGCAAAAAGAAGTAAGTGCACAGGCATTGCACTTCGGTTTGCGTGCCAGGCATACATACCGTCCATGCAAAATAAGCCAGTGGTGTGCCTTGGCTATATATGCTTCAGGTAAGTGCCGAACCAGTTGCTTCTCTACGGCCAGGGGCGTCGTAGCGCTTGCATTCACCAAGCCCAACCGTTTTGACACGCGAAACACATGCGTATCTACAGCCAATGTAGGTTGGTTGTGCAATACAGAAGCGATTACATGGGCAGTTTTTCTGCCCACGCCCGGTAGCTTCTGTAGGTCTTCTACTTGTTCAGGTATTGTCCCTGCAAAGTCTTCCTCCACCATTTTGGCCATATTGAGCAAATGCTTGGCTTTGTTGTTGGGGTAAGAGATGCTTTTGATGTAGGGAAATATCTCTTCGAAGCTACTATGAGCCATGTGTCTAGGGGTAGGAAAGGCCTCGAACAACGCAGGGGTAGCCATATTGATGCGCTTGTCTGTGCATTGCGCGCTGAGTATAACCGCGACGAGTAACTGAAAGGGAGTTTCGTACGCGAGCTCGGTAGTTGCTTCAGGCTGGTGTTGGGTGAAGTAGTCAATGAAAGCCTGGTAGCGTTCTTTTTTGGTCATGGCATGCTTCAATATGAAGCCTAGGTTAACAGAAAAACAGGGACGAAGCAAGATTACGTTTTAGTTAGTCACCCCTTAAGAGAGGGAAATTTCATCAATTACCAGACTTAGAGGCACATCTTTATAAATATTTTCCTCCAAAAGCGTAGCAAAAAACGCAAGGAAACCATAAGTTAACCCCAAAACCCTGCAAAAAAAGCGTCTAGTATGTTAGGCAAATCACCTAATCAAGCACAAACCGAGCTGTTTAAAAACCTGCTGGTCAATCAGCTTAATCCCCAACACCCACTTTACCTACTCAGCCAAGCTATACCCTGGAAGAAGCTAGAAGCAGCCTATGCTCCGCGCTATGGGCGAGTGGGCCTACCGAGTCACCCCATCAGAAAGATGGCTGCCCTCTTGATGCTTAAGCACCTCTACAACCTGAGCGATGAGCGGGTAGTAGCACAGTGGCAAGAGAGTCCCTACTGCCAGTACTTTGCTGGAGAGGCTACCTTCCAGTGGGGACAGCCCTGTGCTGCTAGTGACCTGGTCCATTTTAGACACCGCCTGGGAGAGAAAGGCATAGAAAAGCTATTTGCCCTCTCCATAGCCCTACATGCAGACAAAGTCAAGAAGGCTAAAGAAGTTATGGTAGACACGACCGTGCAAGAGAAAAACATCACCTTCCCTACCGATACCAAGCTTTACAAGAAGGTCATTGAGAAGTGTAATACCATTGCTAAAAAATGTGGCATTAAGCTCCGCCAAAGCTACCGGTTTGTGGTACAACGCTTGCACTATGCACAACGGTATGCCCACCTACCTAGGCAGGCTAACAAGGCCAAGAAAGCCTTAAAGAAGCTCAGAACGCTAGCCGGTCGCCAAGTACGGGATCTCCAGAGACAGTTAGTCAAGTTAGGGCAAGAGAAGCTGTATGCGCTTGTTGTACAAACTATGGAACGCGTCGTAAAGCAACAAAGAGGGGATAAAAACAAGGTCTACAGCCTCCATGCTCCAGAGACGAGCTGTATAGCGAAAGGGAAAGCGCATAAGAAGTATGAGTTTGGGAGTAAGGTGTCGGTAGCGAGTTTGCCTGGGAGTAATGTAGTGGTGGGGATATCGAGTCTTGCCGGCAATCCGCATGACAGTAGAACGTTAGCCCCGACGCTAGCTCAAGTAAAGCATTGGACCGGTCGTTCCTATGAACGGGTATTAGTAGACAAAGGGTATCGTGGTCATAGTCAGGTAGATGGTTCAGAGGTAATTATACCGGGCAAGCAAGCGCATGCCAGTGCTTATACTCGTCGTAGACACAAGACCTTGTGTAAGCGAAGATCAGCGATAGAAGCGATCATAGGGCACTTGAAAAGCGAGCACAGGATGGGCAGGAACTACCTCAAGGGCACTATGGGAGACACTACTAACGCCCTATTGGCAGGAATGGGCTTCAACTTGATGCTGCTACTCAGAGAATGGGTAGGTAATTTTTTGGCCGCGCTGATTTGGGCCTTTTGCTGCCTCAACTTTCGTAGAAAAGTACGCCTTCATGAAAATTATTATTGCGCATGAGAGCAATTGTTAAGACTCGACTATCTATACGTTAAAGTTGTTCATACCTTCCCTTCCTTTGTCTTCTCCATGCAGCGCGCTGCGCCGCACCTCCTCGCAACAACAATGTTGTAAATTATGACTCACCATGCAACCGCAGTGTGGAGACTGTTTTTGCGCAATTATGGTTACGGCGCTGCCAATGCACCCTACTCACCAAACTCAAATAATCATCTGGGGCTGGTGCTTGAAAGTGGGGCTTTTGCTGATATACGCCTTGTAATAGTGCCTTGAGAGTTTTCCCTGTTCTTTGGGCATTGCTAAAAAGCTAGAGATAAGTTATACTGAGTGCATTCACCATCAGTATTTTAGCTATGCACCAACATACATCCGCTCCTCCAACGAAATGTCCACGTTGCCAATGTAA
>JBJORC010000011.1:0-29613 GCA_046049605.1 Bacteroidota bacterium | reverse complement strand
CACTATTTGGCGCGTTTTCAGAGGAGAAGCAAATGCTATTCAAAGTCCATAGCTATGGTAGAATACTCGCTGAAGCTGCTCTTTCATAAACTATCTATTTAAAATTAGCAATGCCGAAAATTTTAATAACCGATACTCTTGTGGCTTTTTTGTATTTCCATACTTACCCTTATACAATTTGATCTCCCCTTGAGGCACCACAAAGATGATTTGACCTATGGTCTGCCTGGCATAGATGCGTAGAGGTACTGTAGCTTTTAGCTGCAAGGTCCAACAACCATGATAGCCTATATCTCCCAAGGGAGCGGTAATGTGCACAAAAAGCCCCAACCTGCCGGTGGAAGATCGACCACCGATGAGCGGCACATAGAAGTCACTCCCCATCTCTTCATAGGTATGTCCTAAGTATAGTTGATTAGGTTGCAAGCATATGCCACGTGCTTGATCAATCTGGATTGTTTCACACTTATTATAAGCTTGCATATCCAGGCAATTTGTTGTGTATATCTTTATGCTATCGCCCAACCGGAAGTTATACGAGTTAGGATTCAGCAGGGAACTGTCGAAAGGGGCAATCTTAATCCTTTGATTACGTACCTCTTGCTCTATTTCTTGACCTGTTAGAATCATGAGAGTTATGCCCATTTCATGTCCTGGTAGGTTAAAGTTTGGTAAGCCGTTCTCACCTGCTGAATCACGTTATCGATAGCCTGGGGGTCAGATGTATCTACTTCCAGAAAAGGTATATGATGCACCTCAAGCAATGTTTTAAACGAATGAACAACTTTTTCTAAAACGTCTTCCCGTATGTGCTTAGGATAGGTTGCTTTTCTCACACGTTCTTTGATGATAGCTAGCGGAGGGTTGCAGAATATGATAGTACCCTTGCGGGCAGTATACTCATCTAGAAAATGAAGTTCTTGTTCAGAAAAACTATGTCCATTTCTAAAAAGATTTGCGTATACCACTTCACTAAGATGCCCCCTATCAAAGAGCGTCTCTTTATGAAGACTGTATGCTTGTAAATACCTCATAAAATGATCTGTATCTCTGTAGTCTAGGGTTTTAACACTCCAACCCACCATGTTGATTTTGAGTAGCTTGGCTAAGGTAGATTTACCACTTCCATTAGCACCTTCTAACAGAATAAAGTCTTTTATATTCTTGGGTTTTTGTAGTTTTTTTAGGCCCGTGGTGCCATCTTCTTCAACCCCCAGAGCAGTCACTATTTGATTAACTACATTGTGCAACGACGCTGGATTACTAGATTGGTATTGAATAATCCTTGCATCTTTCATCTCCTCTTTGAACATTTTTTGCACTTTTTCCAGCTCTGACGGATCAATGGCCTGTGCTTGTTGACGTACATTATAACGCTGGAGTAAAGTGTCTCCGGGCGCTTGTGCCAAAACCACAACAAAGTTTTCGAGAACAAAATTGTTTAGGAAGTCCTTTTGCCAAGCAGTCAGGCCAGAATGTCCTCGCCACAGGTTGCCATAAACAATTTCACTAAAGTGTGCCCGGTCGTAGATAATTCTCTCATCTCCAAGATACTTCCCTAAGTACCGCTCGAACTGATCAGCTGCACGGTGACTCAAAGAGAGCGAGTACCAGCCCTGGGGACTCAGCTTAGATCTTAAGCTATTCACTAAAGAGGTTTTGCCAGCGCAATCACCCCCTTCTATAATAATGCCTAATTTTCTCTTCATAGACTATATCATTTTAGGTTGCTTTATTCTAACCATAGCAGACTCTTTTCTGGAAGCACTTGCTGATTATAGTTGCCCTCGTACCTATCGTAATCACCTTGCATCCGCCAAAACACAATTTGGCCGATACTTATTCTAGGATATATGACCACGGGCTGGACAACCGTGATTTCCAAAGTCCAATGTGTTACCGCACCTACATGACCCAAGTTGGAAGAAATATCCAGGTAGATACCCAACGCAGCTGTTTGCTTCAACCCGAAGATCATTTGTGCCAAACGGGTGGCTCCCAGCTTCTCATAGGTAGCAGCCAGGTAGAGGGTATCAGGGTGCAGAAGCATACCTGCACTAGGAATTTTACACAACTTGCCTCGCGAAGGTTTTTTGCTATCCTGCATTTGATCTATAATGATCATGAAGTCCCCCAAGGAAAATCTGTAAGATATGGTACCTAAATTTTCTACGGTGAAAGGCCGTATGGTTACTTCACCCAGTTTGTTGGCTTCTTGTATTGCATGTGCAGTCAAGATCATTGCTTAGCAGTTTGGTTATTTCTTATAAGATCTCCCCCGATCCCTCATATTCCATAGTGTTGTGTAATGCCCGCCCTGTACAAGCAGCTGATGATGGGTACCATCTTCTATTATTTTCCCCCGGTTAAAAACCAGAATGCGGTCCATATTCTTCAGGGTATCGAGGTGATGACTGATCACCAGTGCGGTCTTGTCACGCACCCACGCTGCTAATGCAGCATGAATTTTTTGCTCAGTGGCCACATCAAGATGGGCGGTCACCTCATCAAGGAGGACAATAGGTGCATCTTTCAGGAATGCTCTGGCAATGGCAATACGCTGCCTCTGGCCTCCAGAGATTTTGAATCCACGCGCACCAACAGAGGTGTCATATTGATGGGGAAGCTGCACGATAAACTCATGAGCACAAGCTTTTTTTGAGGCCTCAATGACCTCGCTATCATCTGCATCTGGTTTGCCATACCGGATGTTTTCTAGTATGGTGCTATGGAATAGGTTACTTTCTTGCGTTACTACAGTCAGGGCTTCACGCAGCGTCTCTTGTGTCACATCACGTATATCTTGCCCATCAATCAGAATCGCCCCACTATCTACATCAAATAGTCTTGCAATAAGATGTACAAAAGTAGTTTTTCCACTCCCTGAGTAGCCTACCAAGCCGACCTTCTGTTTGGCTGCTATACAGATAGTCTGACTACGGAATAAATGAGAAGCATTCGAATAGCCAAATGTCACCTGCTCGAAGTTGATGATGCCTGCGTTGACTACCAGGGGCGTTGCGTGGGGCTTATCTTGGATGTGTGTCGGTGCCAGTAAGACTTGTACTGCCTGACTTATTTTACCCCACAGGGTATTGAGCTCTTGCATTCGCTCAAACATTTTCCATAATCCATCTGTAATGATCAGGTTGGTTGATAAAATCATTGCAAATGCTCCTGCAGAGACCCTATGCTGACTGTACATGTGTACCAAGAGCAGCAGACAGGCCACCTGGTAGAGCTGGAAACTGGCCCCCTGAAAAACGTAGAACTTGAGCATCAACCACCGATATTTTTGATTCGCCTTGACGCATTCTGCTTGCAATAGAGTCAGCTGTCTCAGCGCATACGCTTGCATCGAAAACAAGCGCGCCGTGAGTGTGTTGTCGAAAACATCAGTCATCTTTCCTCCTATTCGTGCAGCAGTTTCTGCGGCATACTTGGCCAGTTGAAGTGCACGCTGGGTAATGAGTACCGCAGTAGCAACAGTCAATAAAGCCCAGCAGGAAATAGCCCAAGCAAGACCGTGGCTCACCTTCCATAAGCTCATGAAGGCTACCCCCACCAATAAAAGGCTAACGAAATAGTCATACAAAACTATAGACACCAAAGCGGGGATACAGACTGCTAAATCATCGACCTTTGCGGCCAAGTTCCCTGCAAGCTGGGTTTGAAAGAACCCGTACTCACGCTGCAGCACATGCTTAAAAACAGAGGTGGTGACATGGTTCTGTAATACAGGCTCGTACCTCAATGCACACCACTCCTGGAGACGAAAGGTGAGTAATTCAATCAAGAGGACTACTCCAAAATGACCCACAAGTGCCCATAACTCATCAAGCGTACTCGATGCTTGTACAACCGCATCGACTAGCATTTTGATCAGCTGCGTTTTTAAAAACACATTGCCACCGTAGATCAATAAAATCAAGATCAGTGTTACTAGGTAAAACCGGAAAGGATAGAGTACACTCAACACAAAGTGCAGACTACTGATGCGATGCTGTTTGGAGATTCTATTGGACATACTGTATACTTGAAGACATCTTAACACCAAGTAGTTTCTGCCAATAACGCTTTGGCAATCACGGATTTCTGTATCTCAGAAGTACCTTCTCCAATCGTGCAGAGCTTTGCATCTCTATAGTATTTCTCTACGAGCATTTCTTTCATGTATCCATAACCACCAAAAATTTGCATGGCTATATTAGTAGCTTCTACGGCCAACTCAGAAGAAAATAATTTTGCCATTGCGACCAGTTTCTGTGCTGCTCCATCACGCATTTTTGAGGCCAGTGCACTTTGATTCAGTGCACTGGCTGCTTCTATTTTGGTAGCCAGCTCAGCCAGTTTAAATGCCACTCCCTGAAAGGATATGATTGGTTTCTTGAATTGACAGCGCTTTTGTGCATACTTGATAGCTGCTTCAAAGGCTCCCTTGGCAATGCCTAGACTTAAGGCTGCCATGGCTATTCTGCCACCTTCTAGCACATTCATCGCTTGCTGAAATCCTTGTCCTATTTGTCCTAACACATTTTCTGTAGGCACGTAACAATCTTCGAAAATCAACTCAGTGGTCTCAGCAGCACGCATACCCATCTTATCATCTTTGTGGCCAACGTGCACGCCCAAGGAATTTTTCTCCACAATAAACGCACTCATGCTGTCTTTGCTATGTCCTAACTTTGTTTTTGCAATCACAACCGTCAGCTTGCTCACTTGGCCATTAGTAATAAAATGTTTCTTCCCATTTAGCACCCAACCACCGTCTACTTTTCGTGCTATAGTTTTCAGATTACGTACATCAGATCCTGCCTCTGGCTCGGTAAGTGCCCAAGAACCAATCCACTTTCCTGAAACAAGCCTAGGAAGCCAAACGTGTTGCTGTACCTTACTGCCATAGCTACATATATGCTCTGTGCAAAGTGAGTTGTGGGCTAATAGCGAGAGCGCAACAGCAGCATCTACCCTCGCGAACTCTTCTATTACTTTCGTATACTGCGGCAGCGTGAGTCCTGCACCACTATACTTTTTAGGGACCAAACTTCCCATGATACCCAGTTCGCCAAGTTCCTTAAAAAGATGGTGGGGTAAAGCCTGCGCTTCATCCCACTGCTTTTGATAAGGGGTAATTTTCGTGCGCCCGAATTCCTGAATAATTTCCTGAAGCGTGTCCGAATTGTTATGCATACATTGTGTTTATATATAATAATTTTTTGTCATATATAATCAAAATATTCCGGTAAAAAAAATATTATCGACAATAATATGACGTTTTATCACATCCTTACAGGCTGGACATATAAATAGTTACCTTCCCTGAGGCTTTTTTGAATTGCGTATTAACACCATGACCAGATCCATTATCGTTGCTAAAACTGAGAACCATGTTATCGGCAAAGACGGCCAACTACTCTGGCACCTGCCCAGAGACCTACAGCATTTCATGCGTACGACCATGGGCCACCATGTCATCATGGGAAGAAAAACCTTTGCGTCTATCAAAACTCTCCTATCAGGTAGAAAGCTCATTATCGTAACCCGTAACCCCAACTACCGGGTGGCAGGGTGCACCGTTGTGCATGACATCACCACTGCCCTAGCAGTGGCCGAACACGCTGGCGAAACAGAAGTATTTATCGCAGGCGGAGGGGAGATTTATCAGACAACACTGGCTTTGGCAAATAAAATTTATCTGACGGAAATCAAAGCTCAGCTAGACGGTGATACTCTCTTCCCTATCATCAATGCCAACGAATGGGAGGAAGTAGGTCGCACTCATCATCCTGCAGATGAGAGGCATCTTTACGCCTATGATTTTGTGGGGCTAGTCAGGAGTGCGCATGAACGTAATGGCTACTGAGCTTATCCACATACGTTACCCAATGGCCACACCGTACCAACCTCGCCAGTTTGTTTTGCTTGGCTACTTCCCCCTATTTTGAGAACTTTGCATGGTCAATTTAGTAAATAGGGCATATTTTGATAGCTGTACGTCATTCTCAACCTTTGAATCTAGATAGCAGGTTCCTTAGTTTATGCCAAAACAGTGGTATAAGCTCAGAGTATTATACTGAAATTCTTCTCGTTAACTCAAAAAATAGGCATTTAGAGCATCCTACACCATGCAAAGGTCTCATTTTGCCAACGCTGTAGCTGGGCCCTTTGGGGAGCACCTTCTATCAAAAACTTATCCGATGAGTTAGCGGCTCAGAGTGACATGCACAATTCATTAACATGCTTCAGAATACATACAAAGACAGGGGGAATGGCTCCAAAAAGAAGCGAAGATTTTTTGCTGTAGGCACTTTTTCTATCGACAAACGTTTTAGCATTGCAGTAGGTCTCTTCTTGCAAGGACTTAGCCTGTTTTTATTCGCTGCTTTTGTGGCGCACCTCTTTCATGGCAAGGCCGACCAGAGTGTCATTGGATCAGCACACGCATTAGGCATCAAAGTATCAGGAACAGCGATTCGCAACTGTCTGGGCCTTGTTGGTGCCCTATGTGGCTACTACCTCATGTTTCGTTGGCTAGGCATCACGGCCTTTTTGCTGCTACCCTCTGTCTACTTGCTGGGCCATCGCCTGGTCTATGGCAGGGCCTGGAAAAACATTAGCCTCAGCAAAACCACTGTGGGAGCTTTTTTCAGCATTCTCTGGCTAAACGTGTCGCTGGGTTATGTAGACCTACTCAACCCTGAAACAGAAATCTTGGAAGCACTGATAGGGGGTGTAGGCTTTGAGCTAGGTATTTTGTCTAATAGCCTGTTTGGGTGGGGCACCTTGATATTACTATTCATCTCACTACTCATCTTCCTAGTCTACTTCTTCAATATTACTGCACTGCCACAGCTATTCAAATTCCCAAAACCACAGCCTACTGCTTTGTCAACAACAACTGCCGAGACTACCCTGCATGATGATACAGACAGTACCCAAGCTCCGCAAGATACCACCTCTGATACCGTCCAATCGGTAGCCTTGGAAGTAGCAGAGACATTATCACCAGCAACGACCCATCTAAAACACGAGGCAGCACCCAGCTTCACAGTAGAACATAATAAGCCCGAAGAGTCATTTGGAGGCCATTTAGAAAATTATGACCCTAAGCTGGACTTATCTTCATACCAATACCCTACCGTTAACCTGTTGGACGAGCACAATCAGACGAAAATATCAGTGAGTCAAGAGGAGCTTGCCCAAAACAAAAACAAGATCGTAGAAACGCTGACCAACTTTAAGATCGGCATCTCTAGCATCAAAGCAACCATTGGCCCCACGGTAACACTCTATGAGATTGTGCCAGAGGCAGGCATTAAAATCTCCAAGATCAAAAACCTTGAAGACGATATTGCGCTAAGCTTGTCCGCTCTGGGCATACGCATTATTGCACCTATTCCCGGCAAAGGCACCATTGGCATTGAAGTACCTAACAAAAACAGAGAGATGGTACCACTACAATCCATACTCTCGACAGAGAAGTTTATGAAAAGCCAAATGGAGCTACCCATCGTCATGGGCAGGACCGTAGCCAATGAGACGTCTATGGCAGACTTGGCCCGTATGCCTCACTTGTTGATTGCAGGTGCTACTGGACAAGGAAAATCTGTAGGCCTCAACGTAGTTCTTGCCTCACTGATCTATAAAAAGCACCCTTCGCAGCTCAAACTCGTACTAGTAGATCCTAAAAAAGTAGAACTTTCTTTATACAACAAACTAGAACGCCACTTTCTGGCCAAACTGCCTGGTGATGAAGACCCCATCATTACGGAAACCAAAAAAGTGGTACACACGCTTAATTCTCTGTGCCTAGAGATGGACCAACGCTATGAGTTGCTCAAGGAAGCTGGGGTCAGAAACATCAAGGAGTATAACGAGCGGTTTGTGCGGCGCAGGCTCAATCCAGAAAAGGGGCATCGGTTCTTGCCCTACATAGTGCTGGTCATTGACGAGTTTGCTGACATGATGATGACTGCTGGCAAAGAAATTGAAACCCCAATTGCCAGACTGGCGCAGCTGGCCCGGGCCATCGGCATCCACCTGGTGTTGGCTACCCAACGGCCTTCTGTCAACGTGATCACAGGCATCATCAAAGCCAACTTCCCTGTAAGGATATCCTATAAGGTGACTTCTCGGATCGATTCTAGAACCATCTTGGATGCAGGTGGGGCAGAGCAGCTTGTGGGACGGGGTGACATGCTCCTTTCTATGAACTCGGAGATTATTAGGCTCCAATGCCCTTTCTTAGATACAGAAGAAGTAGAGCGTGTCTGCGATTACATAGGTTCACAGCGCGGTTATGCGTCTGCCTATCTACTGCCTGCTTATGAAGAAGGGCAAGAAGACCAAGGTGACATAGATCTAGGAGAAAAAGACCTTATGTTCGAAGAAGCAGCACGCCTGGTAGTGACCCATCAGCAGGGTAGCACTTCCTTAATTCAAAGAAAACTAAAGCTGGGCTATAATCGTTCAGGAAGACTCATAGATCAGCTAGAAGCCGCAGGCATCGTAGGTCCTTTTGAAGGCAGCAAAGCGCGCGAGGTCTTAGTACCAGACACGTATAGCCTAGAACGAATGCTCAAAGGACTGGAAGAAAGTACGTAACAACAATGAGATGAGGAATAAGTGATAAGTCATGAGCAAGGAGCACACAACTTGCATAAGCGTTGGCTTGTTCCAACAGTAAAATGCAATGCTACAAAATGAAAAAATACTGTCTCGTATTGCTACTTAGTGGCTCTTTCAGTCCTGCCATGGCCCAAAACGAGCATGAAGCAGCTTTTACCTTACTTGACAGCATCAGCCAGCACAGCTTTCGGGCAACTTTTACATATGAAACCCGATCATCTCAACTGGAATTGTTAGAGAGTTTTGAAGGTGGAGAAATTGCCATCTGCGATAACAAGTACCGCCTCACCCTACCAGGGCAAGAAGTCATCAACAATGGGAAAACCGTATGGACCTACCTGAAAGATGCTAATGAAGTACAAATTACGGACCACGACCCCGAGCAAGGAGCAGTAACACCCTGGACTATTTTTGCTAATTATCGACAAGACTACACGTTTTGCCGTTTTGATACCCATCAGGCAAATGGGTATGTCTACGACAGTGTAGAATTACTTGCCAAAGACGTAGAAAATTTCCTATCCAAGGTCAGAATCACAGTAAAGCGTGCTACAAAACACATCGAATATGTAGAGGTCATGGATAGCAACCAGATGCTACACGTTTTTCTGATTACAGACTTTGCGTATGATTTAACGTTTGACAAAGCATTTTTTAGCTTTAATGCTAAAGAGCATAAAGGGGTCGAAGTCATTGATATGCGGTAATATGAAGCACGCAAGGCCCCTACAACCCACAAAGGCGACCAACCATGCAAGAAGATTTTCTCTACTATGTCTGGAAGCTGCAGCACTTTGACAAAAAAACTCTCACCACTTGTCAAGGTGAATCACTGAGCATATCCCATCCTGGCACACGCAATGACCACGCAGGGCCAGATTTCCTAAAGGGTAGTATCATCATCAACGATGTCACCTGGCATGGCCATATAGAGATGCACATCAATGCTTCAGACTGGTACACTCACCAACATCAAAACGACAAAGCCTACAACAATGTCATCTTGCACGTGGTCTGGAACCACGATAAGGACATTCAGCAGCAAGATGGTACGACCATGCCTACCCTAGTTCTAAAAGACAGGGTTTCTCCTCAATTGCAACAGCAATACCAAAGACTTGTACACAACAAGGCGCCTATCCCCTGTACCAGGCACCTGCCCCACGTGGCAGACCTTATGAAGACTTCTATGTTAGATAAAGCACTATTTCAGCGCCTGACACATAAGAACAATCTAGTCTACCGACTTTTGGAGGATAACAAAGGTGACTGGGAAGCAACGGCTTACCAACTTCTGGCCTACAACTTTGGCTTTAAGGCCAACAGCAGTACGTTTCTAGACCTTGCCCTCAATTTGCCGCTCAAAATACTTGCCAAGCACGCAGACAATTTATTGGCGCTAGAAGCACTTTTACTGGGCCAAGCAGGCTTGCTACCTACCAACAAAGCGCCACAAGATGCTTACCTAGATGAACTCAAAAAAGAGTACAACTACCTAGCGCACAAATACTCACTCAAAAGAGGTAAAGTGCAAGAGAGTCAGTGGAATTTCTTTGGGCTGCGGCCTGCTAATTTCCCAACCATTCGAATTACTCAATTTGCTCAGTTACTGCACCAACACCCAAGTATCTTTGACTTACTGGTCAATGCCCCCACTAAAATGATCTATAAAAAATTGGCCATTATACAATCTTCTTACTGGCAAGCGCACTACCGATTTGCCAAACAGAGCGAAATAAAGATTCCTGGGCTGGGAAAGACCAGCATTGAGCACATCCTGATCAACACCGCAGTGCCGTTGCTCGTAGCCTACGGAAAGGCCAAAGACGAACAAGACTACATAGATAGAGCCATGGCCATTTTGCAGTACCTTCCTGCAGAGTATAATACCATCACGCGCCATTGGGAAATCGTGGGCATCAAGGCAAAAAGTGCCTTTGACTCGCAGGCCCTGATTGAGCTTTTCAACAATTTCTGTACTAAAAAGAAATGTCTCGCGTGTGACATTGGCGTAGCCATCCTACAAAAAGAGAAAAGCCCTTGATTAACTGGGTGACGGCTTGGCGAGCATCTGATTATATTCAATATGCTGCATCAAGTAGTATACCTCCTAGCTTCTGTAGCTCCACCTCAGTTACTTTAGCATCATAGATAGCTTGAAAATGCTTCAATGTTGTTTCTTGCGCATTTTGCGTGGCTTTGTCCAACGCTAGTACGGTGATGACCCCCAAACGATATTGCGCTAAGGCTAATGCTACATTTTCTTGACTCACCTGCATATGTTGTTGAGCTAGTTCACAACACTTTAGCTGTTGGGTGTAATGCGAAAAGTGTTTTTGTAATTCAGCTTCCAATTGCATCTGCTGGGCTCTTAGGTGCAACTGGGCGTTATCTGCCCTAATGCCAGCCTCTTGGATGGCTGTAGTGTGCTGAAAAGCATGAAAAAGATTAAAACGCATGCTGATGCCATACCTAAGCACGCCAGGCGTAGACTCCCAATGCTGGTCGTGGTGCTTACTCCCGAAACTGTAACCTAAAGACAAGTCAACACTCGGCCACAGATCAGCTTGTTTTAGCTTGATAGCCAGTGTGGCATCTTCACAATGCTTTTGGGCAATCCGTATACTGGTATTAACTGTTGCTGAGGCTTCAGTGAGTGCCTCCCAGCTCAATCTTGAGGGTAAAGGAATATGTGCCTCAATCATGAAGTCTTCTGGCCCTTCTTGTCCCAGCAGACTTCGCAAAGCAAGTTTGGCTACAGTGCACTCCTCCTCCTGCAACAGCAGCTTGGCTTGCTCTTCATTATGTTGCACCTGCGCATTGAGGTACTCTAGCTTACTGCATTGACCTACCTCATACTTGGCTTTTGTTAGCTGTAATACCTCTTTAGAAACGGCTAGGCAGTTTTCTAATACCTGCTTCCTTTTCTGAGCCAGAGCGAGACGATAATAGCCCGTGATTGCCTCAGCTACCTTGTCTTCGATTGTCTGCTGCGTTGCTAACTGATGAATCTGACTTACTTTCTCTAGGTGCTGACAGGTAAAAATATGCTGCATGCCGTTAAAGACAGTCCACTTGAGCCCCAAGCCCGCCGATAAGTTAGCCGCATCGGCATTTTGTTTTTGAGGCCAAACTGTGTGCTCCTGATGAAGGCCAAAATGCGTATCAAGCGATGGTAAGAAACCGGCCCTGCCCATATGATGGTTTTTGGCAGCAATCTTTTGCTCATTTCGTGCTATCTGGATGTCAAAGTTATGGGTAAGCACGCGTTGTACAGCTTCCGTCAACGTCAACAAAGGCTGTGCTTCTAGCGGCGTGACCGCTATCAACAGCAGTAACCACCATGAGATCAGCAGCTTGCCTAAACGCCCATAAAATGAATCATTCATCATCATAGGTTTTGTTAGCTTCATTCCTTTCACTACGCTCTCAAGGTACACTAGCTCATTGATTCATTCTACCAATACCAACTTTATACAATGCTTCCATCTCGAATCACTATGATCCTGTCACAAAGCTCTGTCACTTCAGCACTATGCGTCACCACTACAATGGTCTTTCCTGTTTGATGCAGCTCTTTGAGTAAAAACAGAATTTCTTGAGAAGTTTTGCTGTCTAAAGCTCCCGTAGGTTCGTCGGCCAAAATCAGAGGGGGGTCTGTAATCAGTGCTCTGGCAATCGCCACCCGTTGTTGTTGGCCTCCCGAAAGCTCATTGGGCAAGTGTTCTTGATGCTCTTTTAACCCTACACGTTCAAGCATTGCTAGGGCCTTTTCCAGCCGCTTTTGCTTGCTCACTCCCCGATAATACAAAGGGAGCGCTACGTTATAAAGCGCTGTTTTAGAAGGGATAAGGTAGAATCGCTGAAAGACAAAGCCAATGAGCTGATTTCTGTATTGCGCAGCTTCGTTTTCTGCAAGCCCTCGAATCAAATTATTGTGTAAGTAATAGCTGCCTTCATCATACGTATCTAAAATGCCTATAACATTTAACAATGTTGACTTGCCAGCTCCAGATTGCCCCATAATCGCTACCAGTTCTCCTGGTTGCACATGCAGGGTGACATGCTTGAGAACTTGTATCTTTTTGTCTCCAAGCCGATAGCATTTAGAAAGGTTCTCAATGCGAATCATCTTCCATAATTACCTGATCGTTGGCCGTCAAGCTTTGCTTTACTTCTACATAGATGCCATCAGAGATACCTAGCTCAACATGCTTTTTCACTTTCTTCTTGTTTTCATATATCCATACAAAGGGCGTACTTCCTCCCTGGGCTGCTTCTGGTGTTGTGGGTTTTTTTGTACTGATATCTTCTTCCGTATGGACACTCTTTTCTTTGATAGCAAGGACACCGATGGCTTTTTCGAGCACAATGTCTGCCATGGCTGTATAACCGGACCGAATGACCGCTTTGTCGTCTTCTGAAATCTGTACCCTACCTTCTATAGCAAACTTGACACTCTCGTATCCCCTAGAGCTTTGACCTTGCCCAGCTTTTGCAGCTTTGGGGGCTAACTTGGTCAAAGTCGTTAAAAATTTTTTTCCTTTAATAGCAATCAAAGACACCTCGAATTGCATACCCGTGTACAAATGAGCCACATCCATTTCTCCCACCTTGCCCTGAAAAAGAATAGTACTCATGTCAGAAATAGTAGCTATAGTAGTTCCCCCCTCATGACTCCTACGCTCCATGATCACACTGCCTTCTTTGCATGGCAGCTCTGATACGATGCCTGCTATGGTAGATTTGATGGTATTAGAAGCTCCTTGGGCACCTGCGATGTGGCCCTTTAGTACATAGTCTAATTCTTTTTGGGCATAAGCAGACTCTTCGCATGCTATTTTCCATGCCTTGACATCTTGTTCATACGCTTCTGGTGACAACATCTTGTTTTCAAACAACTGCTTGCTCCGCTGGTATTTTGCCTCTGCTACTTCTTGAGCAAACTGGGAAATATGTACCCCCTTTTTAGAACTTTCAATTTCGCTGGACTTAGGAAGCACCTTAACACGAGCAATAGCCTGGCCCTTTCTTACCCGATCCCCTACGGATACATACAGTTTGTCAATGACACCTGCTATTTCTGCTTTAAGTACGACCTCTTTGTAAGGAACGAGCACGCCTGAGATGACCCTTTTGTTGATGATGTCCATCCTGACAGGTACTTCCGTTTTTATTAATACAACTTTTCCCTTCCAACCAATAGCTTTCGGCAACCAGGTTAGCAGTCCGATACCTCCCACCAGTAGTAAGACTAATACAAGTATTTTTCTATGACGCATAGCTTTTATTCTGTATTTAATGCTTGTATAGGCAGTATATCGGTCGCCCTTTTGGCGGGCATAACACCTGCCAAAGCTCCCGCTATGACCAAGAGTAGTAAGGCTGTCATGGCTGTGGTCAGCCTAAACGCTAGGTGTGCTATTAATAAGTCCTGAGCCGGGTCTGCATAATCTAATACTCTGTTTAACAAATAAATACTCCCTATTCCAGCTGCCATGCCCACAATACCTGCAGTCAAACTGATGAAGACTGACTCTGACAAAATCATCACTAAAATTTCTTTAGAACTAGCCCCCAATACCTTCCTAATGCCTATCTCTTGGGTTCTTTCCTTGACAGATACCAGCACCATGTTGCTGACGCCCATCATACCGCTCAGCAACAAGCACACGCCAATCGTCCAAAGGAATACGCGGATACCACCAAAAAGGTCGTTAAACTTTTGGGTTTCTTTGCCGAAATTAAAAACGTAGAGTTCTTTTGCATCTGATTTATCAAAACAAAGTTGTTCAGCAAGGTAGGTGCGTACTTCCTGCTCTACAGCTTGGGCGATGGTTCCTGGTTGCAAAGAGATTCTGAATTCCTGACATTCAGCACTTCGGTTGAAGGTCTCACAAAAGGTTTGAAATGAAGTGAGGACAGATTTTTGCTCTCTACGGTTAATAGCAGCATCTTTATCCAAGGTGCCTACTACCTGAAAATAATGGCCACCCACACTCATAAATTTACCTATGGGATCTTCCCTCTTAAACAAGATACGCTGTACATCATGCCCGATGACACAAACTGGCCTAGCAGTACTCTCATCTCGCTCATTCAAAAATCTTCCTTTTTTGAGTGCTAGCTGACATATTTGGGCATAACTGGCACTTATGCCTTGTACAGCTGCTTGGTTGTAATCTTCCCCCATATACCGCAACAAGACTGGCTGATCGCTCATAGCTACTGGAGATATGTACTGAATTCCTGTTATGCTATGTTTCATTTTGTGGAGTAGCGGTGCTGAAAATAGAACAGGATCTCCTGCAGCACGTTGCCCTCCCCAAAACCAAACGCTATTTTTTGCGTACCCTGAAAACCTTCGAAAGGTTCCATGATAGAACCCTTCTCCTACCCCCAGCAGGAGGACCAAAATAAAAATACCCCATGCTACTCCAAAGCCTGTGAGCACACCTCTTAGCTTGTGTTGTCGAAGGTTCTGAAAGGTTTCTTCTAGGTAGTAGAAAACAGACATAGTAAAAACTAGGTGACCTGTGATGAGCAGCCTTAAATATGGGGGCAATGCACACCCCTAGCCTAGGATGTGCTAAGCTAGTGATTTTTAGCAGGCTCCGCTGCAAGGATGGGAGCTAATATGCACACACATGCATCAGTACGCGGGTAGGCCGCTGTCAGCTTGTGCATTTAGACCTACTCGACTACATTTGAGACCTCAACAGTAGGATATGGGAAAACCGGTCATCGTCTTGAGTGCACGTGGTCTAGGAAAGGTTGAAGCCGCGCCAGGTAATTCAGCAACGCCTATCAAGATATAGCAAGCCCCATAAATCTAGTATGCGGTACTTAGGTAACCCCAATATGCCATGTCTACATTCAAGTGCTTTGTCTTGACGCTTTTGCTTACCACAAACGCTTGTATGCACATGAGTCCTGGTACCAATAAGCATCGTTTTAAAAATCCAGAAGGGTCTCTCACGCTAAAAACTTCGCCTATTGACTGGATCTCCTTTATCACGAGAAGAGTTTTATGGCCTAGCAACAATGTGGGAAGCGTATTGCAGGCATATACACTCGACAGGCAGGACGCCCTAAAAGGGCTTGCGCAGTGGCAACAATCGGACTTTATTACATGGATCAGCCATGCCACTTTTTTTATTAAAGTAGACCAGACCTATATCCTAACAGACCCTTTCTTTACTGATATTGCCGGCAAATTTTTCTTTGGACCTAAAAGATACAATCCCTCCCCCATCAACATAGAAGAATTGCCTCAGCTAGACATCATCCTTTGCAGTCATAATCATTATGACCATCTGGACATCGAAAGCTTGAAGCATATCAAGAAAAAATTTGGTGCCAAAGTACAGGTCTTCTGCCCAATGGGCTTGGCAAAATATTTTCGGCAATGTGGTTTTACAGAAGTGCGAGAAATGCGATGGAATGAGGAGGCTAGCCATAAAAAGGTAGCTATTCATTGCTTACCTGCCATACACAGTTCAGGGCGATCGCCATTTGGTAAAAATAAGACTTTATGGTGCGGTTTCGGCATCAAGTCGAAGGATTTTGACATTTACTTTTCGGGAGATACAGCTTATCATCCCACAATTTTCAGAGAAATTAAGACCACCTTAGGTAATTGTGACCTGGCTGTTGTAGGGATTGGTGCCTATGCACCTCAGAACTTACTAGCACAACATCACACCAATCCAGAGCAGGCTGTGCAAATTGCGCTAGATATCAACGCAAAAAACATCGTTGGCATGCACTGGGGCACCCTTAATCTATCTGATGAGCCTGTAGATGAACCTATTAAAAGATTTAAACAGGCAGCACAAACACAGAATTTTAAATCAAATGCTATTTGGTTAATGAAGCTCGGAGAAACAAGGCCACTCCAAAAGAGAAAATTAGCTCCCCCAATAACAGTGAGTAAGTGAACGACCGGATGGCATTTGCTGAAAGGGATTACTGCAAGCATTATGCCTAAGAATACTAAAACAGCGGAGCATGCCGCCTGGCCGTGGCCAGGCAACCTGTGTGCCCAATAATAGTCTTAAAACTTACTAAGAACTATGGAACAACCTTACAGCATATTACTCTACTACTGTTATGCAGCCATTGAGGACCCTGGGGAGTTCAGAGGAACCCACCATCGCTATTGCATTGAAAATGGCTTGAGAGGCAGGATCATCATTGCACAAGAAGGCATCAATGGCACTATTTCCGGACTTACAGAGGCTTGTGAAAAGTATATGGATGACATGAATTCTGATGCCAGATTTACTCACATGCACTTCAAGGTAACGGCCCACCATCAGCATGCTTTCCAGAAACTCCACGTCAGGGTAAAGCCAGAGATTGTGCATGCTGGCCTGCCCCACATTAGTCCTAACCAGCAAACCGGACAACCTATAACCCCTCAGGAGCTGCAACGCATGCAGGAAGAAGAGGATATACTGCTGTTGGATGTACGGTCCAACTACGAGCATCGGCTCGGTAAATTTAAAGGGGCTATAACGCTAGATATTGACCACTTCAGAGAGTTTCCCGACCAAATAGACACACTAGCACCTTACCAAAACAAGAAAATTGTCACCTATTGCACAGGAGGAGTCAGGTGCGAAAAAGCTAGTGCCTACCTGCTGGGAAAAGGGTTTCAAAACGTTTATCAGCTTCATGGAGGCATCATTCAGTATGGAATAGAAACCGATGGAGAAGATTTTGAAGGAAAATGCTATGTCTTTGACAACCGCCTTGCTATCAGCATTAACAAAAAAAATCCTACGGTTATTAGTAACTGCTATGTATGCCATACTGTTTGTGACCGGATGGTAAATTGTGCCAATCCTGAATGCAATATTCATGTGCCTATCTGCGAGCCCTGTGCAACAACCCTAGCTGGGGCCTGCTCTGCAGCATGCCAAAAACACCCCAATAAGCGCCCTTATGACGGCACGGGCTACTATGCCACGACCATGAATGGCTATAATCTGTATATAAGAAAATAAAAACAAACAATGCACATAAAAAATATGTCTCCTTCTACTATTCAAGGAGCTATACTCGCAACAATGTCAGCTTTTATCATGAGTGTTCTCATGGCCATTGCTAAAAAATTACCAGAAGAAATACCCACCTCACTCGTGCTATTTATCAGGTGCTTATTTATGCTGCTATTTTCACTGCCCTTACTAATACGGAATCCTAGGGGCTTACTCAAGAGCGATCAGTACCTACTACATGGGCTGCAGATTGTGCTTGGTGTATGCGCCACACTATGTACGTACTATACATATCGTCACCTACCCGTCACGTTAGCAACTTCTTTGGGCATGACTGGTGCACTTTTTACCACTGTACTTTCGGTGATTATCCTAAAAGATGCAGTAGATCGCATCAAGTGGTTATGTATTTTTGTTGGCTATTTAGGCACTCTGTGTATTATCCAACCAGGTGCTATTAGCTTTGACATAGGAATCATTACGGCCTTGCTAGCCAATTTACTTGCGGGATTCGGTACTATAACGTCCAAAATTCTATCAAAAAAAGTAGACAGGCTAGCAATAATTACATATAACGCCCTAGGCATGACCACTATCTTTGGTTTTTTAAGCTATCCACACTGGCACTTACTACATCAAAAAATACTGTTTTTACTTGCTTGTATGGGGGCTTTGGCGCTGGGTTGTAGCTATTGTTATTTGACTGCACTCAAAAAAGCAAGCCCATCCTTTTTAGCGCCTTTTGAGTATACAAGGCTTATATTTGCCCTCGCAATAGGATTTGTACTTTTCGATGAGTTGCCCAACTTATACACTGTACTCGGTGGCATAATGATTGTAGCAGCTACTTATATCATTACATATAGAGATAACCGTCAAACAAACAAGTCCTCGACATCACAAGAGCAATCCATATAAGCTGATACCCTATTGCACTATATACTTCGACGAAAATATTGTGATTGCTATTACACTAGATCAAGTTGTACCCATAAAAGGCTTCCACCCACTATAATTGCGGAGACTTTCATGTTGTAGTGGCTATTTTAAAGAGAGTGAAAAAGAGTTGAGATTATTGCAATAATGCTTGCTTTATTTTACCAGGACATGTGCCCTGGTTTTTTGACATTCTCTCGTTATAAACACTTCAGCACAATACAAGGGTCCTTAACACACACCTCTACGCCCCAACTTTAGTGAAGGTGGCACAGGCGATTTACCTCTTGCTGGGTTAGCATGCGCCATCGACCACGTGGTAAGTCTTTCTTGGTAAGATGTGCATACATCACTCTGTCTAACTTCACTACTTCATAGTTCAGCTTCTCAAAGAGACGCCTGATAACTCTGTTGCGGCCCATGTGGATTGCCAAACCAACATTTCTGCAATCTTGTTCTACTATCTCTAGCTGGTCTACATGTACAACACCATCTTCTAGTGCTACACCTGCTTTTACTTTTTCAAAATCGGCTTTGCTAATCGGCTTATTGAGCACAACGTGATAGAGCTTTTGGATATTGCTAGCAGGATGAGCCAGGTGCTTAGCAAGTACGCCATCATTGGTCAAAAGTAAGAGGCCAGTAGTGTTGCGGTCGAGTCTGCCTACTGGATACACCCGTTCTTGACAAGTATTCTTAATAAGTTGTAATACGGTTTTTCTTCCTCTCGGGTCTTCGGTAGTGGTGATGTAATTTTTGGGCTTATTTAACAAAATATATATGGACTTATTTGTTTTGAGCACTTGGTCACGATATTTCACCACATCTTGGGGGGTTATTTTGTACCCCAGAGTATTCACCTTTTGACCATTGACAGTAACATGCCCTGCCTGAATAAGCATGTCAGCAGCTCTTCTAGCACACACACCTGCATGGCTGATAAATTTATTCAGGCGGATACTTTCGGAAATTGGTTTTTCTTCCACAGTCTCTTTAGAAAAAATTTTCATAAATGGGATAACTGGGCACTGCTAGCCAATGCCCTCCTTAGAGCATTGACTAGCGCACCACGTTCTTGTCGGAGAGTTTGGCGGCAAGAGAGTGTCTGGTATGTGGAACTACACTGAGCCTTGCTTTGTCAATGAGCTCCCCCGTCACAATACAGATACCATACGTGCCGTTCTTGATCCTTACAAGAGCAGCCTCTAGTTCTGCAACAAACTTCCTTTGCCTAGCTGCTAGTTGGCTCAAGCTTTCCTTCTCAGCTACCTCGGCACTATCTTCAAGCATTTTGATATTTGTATCAGTACTGTTTTCTTTTTCTCCACTTAAAGCTTCCAGAATAATCTTAAGCTCACGGCTTGCTTTTGCTAATTTTTCGACGATGGTTGCTTCAAATGTCTGGAGTTCCTCTAATGAATATCTCTTCTTTTTACTTGGATGCATGGCTTCTTGTATTTGTACGGGCAACTACCTAATTTCTGGGCGGAAAGCTGGGATAATTTGATTTCCCAGACATAAGCGACCACCTCAAAAATAGCGAAAGTTCCCCCAAGAACTTCAGGAGGCGGAAAAAAATCAAGCTGTTCAGTGCCTGTAGGCCTTCAGACATACCTACAACGGGGGCCAATCAAATGAAAATCCACATGCAACCAAAAGAAAAAAATAAGGAATACCTCTACGCTATGGGAAACAAGTCACATAAATCTATCATATTCTCCGGTCCCTCCGGAGCTGGCAAAACTACCATCACTAAGCATTTATTGAAAAGTAATGCGAGTATGCGTTTTTCTGTTTCAGCCTGCACACGTTCTAGGCGTCCTCAGGAAATCCATGGTAAGGATTATCATTTCTTATCGGTACATGAATTCAAACGTAATATTGCGCAAGATGCATTTATTGAGTGGGAGGAAGTGTATGCAGGGAGCTATTATGGTACATTCAGGATTGAGGTAGCAAGTATATGGGCCGAGGGAAAAATAGCAGTCTTTGATATGGATGTGCAAGGGGGCTTGAAGCTGAAGTCCTACTTTAAAGAGAATGCTCTGGCAGTTTATGTCAAAGCGCCTTCGCTACAATTGTTAACAGAACGATTAAAAAAAAGAAAGACAGAGTCAAAAGAAGGTATAACGCTCAGAATGGATAAGGTGACCAACGAGTCTAATTTGGCAGTGCACTTTGATGCAATACTCGTCAATGAGCATTTGCCAACCAGTTTAGTAGAAGCGCAAGCACTCTTGGACAAATTTTTGGTTGAGTAAGGTTGCTTGATCTACAAGAGGCTCCAAAAACAGGTACTCGGGAGCAGCCAGGAGGTGTTCGATATGTACCTTCAGTCTTCTCCTAGGGGAACAATAACGTCAGCAATGATTCTTCCACAGTGCTCACACACAATAATGTTCTTTTTCTCCTTAATATCTGCCTGCTTTTGGGGAGGCACTTTATTGAAACATCCTCCACAGGCCTCTCTCTTCACAACAACAACAGCAAGTTTGTTGCGAACGTTTTCTCGAATGCGCTCATATACCTTCAAAAGCTGCTTATCAACGCGTTGTATCACTTTTCCACGCTGCTCATGAAGTTTTTGTTCTTCTCCTTCGTTTTCCCCTATCAGCGCCTGTAACGCCTCTCGCTTGTCAGCCAACGCTTGCTGGCTCTTCTCTATGAATACTTGGTACTGCTCTAGTTCTAATTTTTGCTTCTCTATGCGTTCGTAAGCACTTTTGATTCTCTTTTCTGCAAGTTGAATTTCTAGTTTTTGTAGGTCTATCTCTTTGGTAATGGCATCATACTCCCGGTTATTTCGTACGCTCATTTGCTGCTCTTCGTACTTTTTAACCAGGGCTTCTAGTGATTTGATGCTTACGCGCCGGGTGGTAATTTCTTGCTCTAGATTGGCGAGCTCTTCTTGGGTATTGTACGAACGTGTCCGCAGGGCTGTTAATTCATTTTCTAAGTCTTCTACCTCTTCAGGGAGCGCCCCCCTCACTTTGGTAAGATCATCTAATTCGCAATCAATTGATTGCAGATCGAGCAGGGCGTTGAGTTTGTTTTCAATGGTATTCTCCATGTATGTTGGTAGCAGCAGTTACCTTATTAAGGTGTTAAAAGGTAGTAGATAGGATTAGTCACAGTTTCACAATTCAGGAGTGTAATATTAGCAAATTTTTCAGACAGTAGTGTATGGATAAGTACTTTTGTACCTACTTCGCTTTCGTAGTGGCCTATATCAACGATGAGGATTTGGCCCTCGGCCTTGAAAAAGTCATGATATTTCACATCGGCAGTCACCAACGCATCCACCTGCTTGAGGATGGCTTCTTGGATCAGGAAGCTTCCCGATCCACCACATACTGCCACACGCTTGATAGGACGGGCCATGGGTGCTGTATGCTTGATAAAAGTCAACCTCATTTTGACTTTTAGGGATTCCAAAAACGCTTGGCTACTAAGAGCTTGGGAGAGTGCTCCTACCATACCAGCACCTACCCTAGCGTCTGTATTTTTAAGTTTATGAATGTAATATGCTACTTCTTCGTAAGGATGAGCAGCTTGTAGGGCTCGGAGTACAGGCATTTCTAACTGTGAGGGAAAAATCACCTCTATCCTACCTTCCTCTACCTTTGCAGGCTGGCCAGAAGTTCCTACATAAGGATTTGCCGTTGAGTTAGACCGAAAAGAGCCAATGCCTGCAGTGACAAAGTTACAGTGTGTGTAATCACCAATATGGCCTGCCCCTGCTGCATGCAGGGCCTGGAGTACAGGATCAATAGATGCGTGGGGAACAAAAGTAGTCAGTTGACTCAGGGTGCCTGGCTTGGGCAATAGAATGGATAAATCGTTGAGACCCAGTGTTTGTGCAATTTGTCGGTTGACACCCTGGGACACATTATCAAAGTTAGTATGGAGGATATAAAGCGCTATATCTTGCTTGATGGCGTAAGTGATGCATCTTTCCACATAACTCCTTCCAGTTAGTTTATTGATAGGCCGAAAAATAATTGGGTGATGCGCAATGATAAGATTACAGTCTTTTGCTTTGGCCTCTTGCAGCACTGATTCTGTGATATCCAGACAGATGAGTACACCTGTTACTGGTACAGATGGTTCCCCAACCACCAACCCTGCGTTGTCATCATCCTCCTGGTATGCTAGCGGTGCTATCTGCTCTAGATAATTCACAATATCTTTTATCCTGGTCATGCTACTGGTTATTAGGGGCGTAAACCACTGAATTTGCCGGCAAATTTAACGGCTTCTCAGCATTGGCTGCTCTTTTGGGATGAACTCCAGACACTACAAAACGCTTCCATGACTCTTCCATGAGGCTGGCATTGTTTTTGTCACTAATTTTAGCCGTGAAGATTCGTAGTTACATACACTGGCTCGTCCTGCTGACAGGCGTACCTACCGTGCAGGCGCAGGAAGGGAAATATCTTGATGCCCAGCCGCAGGACATATACAACGCCACAACTACTTTATTTACGACACAGGAAAACATACAACACAACCAAAGAGGATACAAGGCTATTGCAGACGATATGAGCATCTGTGGGATGCATCGCTTCACGTTCGTACAACAATACGGCAACAAATTCCAAAACTTGGGCAACAATGGGACAGCCGCCAAGCCCATCTTTTATGTCATGCCTGACAACATAGGGGTTACATCGGGCTTTCATGCTTATGATATTTATTTTAGAAGTCCTTGCCAGTTTAGGTACTATGACACCAAGTCGCCTTACTCCAGACTATACGTAATGCTGGCCCGTTTTGGAAGTTTTTATGCTGATGTGTGCCACAGTCGCAGTGTAACGTCTAACTGGAACATAGGGGCCAACTTCCGGAATATGATGACAGACAAGGAGTGGGTCCCCAGCGGGCGCGGGGATAGAAATGTAATTTCATACGGGTTGGATCTTTTTACGCATTACAAGACCGATCATGAACAATATCAGCTCCTGGCGCACTTCTTGATCGCAAAACACCGTGTACGTGAAACAGGAGGGATTTACACCAAGCAATATGCATCCAGCCAGCACCCCACTTCTAAGCATATACTTTGGGAGATGAATATGGCTAATCGGCTTAGGTCTGAGGACCCTAAAAAAGCACCAGAAAGCAGTGACGATAGAAAGCGTTTCCACTTGTACCACCAGTTGGCATTGGCCGAACAACTTTGGGCATATCACGAACTGAGAATTTGGAAAAATCAGCATCAGTTCAAAGCAGATTCATTGCTTGAGGATACTGAGACGTTCTTGGGAGGTAATAAAACGGATAAACAAGACGCTATTAAAGCTACCACTACTATGTGGAATGCTCAGAATGAATGGGGCTTAAAAGGCAACTGGCAAGACTGGTTCTTTTGTGGCTATTACCGCCACAAAAAGATTGAATTCAGGCCCCAGCAAGAAGAAACCAACCAAGATTTGCATGAACACTATGTAGGCCTACTAACGAGGTGTCAGCTGGCAAACAATACAGATTCCCTGCATCTAGGAGTAGAATATTTGTTCCAAGGGTGCTACAAAGCTCGTGCAGCCTACGAAGGAGCCATGTTTGACCTAAGTTGTGAACGCATCAGACACAAGCCCTCTTTTTTGGAACAATACTACAGCGGATATTACCGTACATGGGATCAGCAATTCACACCACCTACGGCTACACAAATCAGCGGAGGGATTCGACTAGCAGGCAGCAGAGTACAGTTAAGGCCGCATGTAAGCTTCACAAGGATCAATGATCACATCTACTTTGAGCATAAATATAAGGGGCCAGAATATCATAAGAATCGGCAAAGAAGTAGCATGATTGCTGTACCTAAGCAAACAAAAAAACACGCCGATATTGTAACCTTGGGCACAGACCTGAGCCTGGCTTTTGGGACCCACATTCACTGGGATAGCGAAATTACTGCAGCCAAAGCCCTGGGGCCTAGTGCTAAGCTTTTCAACATGCCCACTTTCTTAATCAACTCTAGACTGTATTACACTGACACAACCGCCGCAGACAATGGCACCTTCGAAACAGGTATAGACATGCACTGGAAGTCTTCGTACATGGCTGATGGCTACGACCCCATCACACAACAGTTTTATCTTCAAGATGAATTCACCGTGTACAGTTACCCCGTCATCGACCTGTTTCTTAATTTCAGGATCAAAAGCTTTAGTGCGTTTCTTAAATTCAGCCACTGTAACGAATCCTGGCTCGCGCCAGCCTCTGGCTATTTTGTGACGCCACTTTATCCTGGACAAAAAAAGGCGTTTGACATAGGACTCAGCTGGTCATTTTTTGATTAGGCAATATTTGCTGCGGGAAGGGTGAAGTACTCACAACTTGTAACAAATAATGGCACATTACAAACGCAAAAGGCAAAGAAAGTTAGGCAGTTATCCGATGATCAATGTGATCTTTAGCACCACGCTAGCTTTGTTGGTCGTGGGGCTTTTTGGCTTGCTCATGCTGCATACAGCCAGACTGACGGATACTATCAGAGAGAATGTAAAAATCCAGGTTTATCTACACAAAAACATTTCAGAAAGTGAAAGCATACGAATCAGTCAGCTACTGAGTAAAAAAGATTTTGTACTCAATAAAAAAGGTCATGCTCAACTCAAATTTCTTTCTAAGGAGGACGCTGCGCAGGAGTTTACCAAAGCAACTGGAGAAAGTTTTTTGCAGGTATTAGATGAGAATCCTTTAAGAGACGTCTACGTGGTCAATGTTGCACCCAGCTATCAGGGCAAGCAACAGCTTCAAGCAATCAAGCGTGAAGTAGAAGCTATCAGCGGAGTTTTTGAGGTAGACTATGTAGCCGGTTTTGCAGCCTCTATCAACCGCAATATTGCTAGGCTAGGCACTGTGCTGGCTGCTTTTTCTGTCATCTTACTGGTAGTAGTCAGCGTGTTGATCAATAACACCATCAGGCTGGCCGTCTACTCCCAACGTTTCTTGATCAGAAGCATGCTCCTTGTAGGAGCTACCGCTGCTTTTATCAGAAGGCCCTTCCTGAGTAGAGCGGTCCTCATTGGCTTAACAGCCGGCACAATGGCCAATATCTTGCTGGTCTTATTATTGTACGCCGCTAATAGACAAATCGAGGCGCTTGTTAAGCTCCAGGAACCCATCCAAATTTTCACGCTACTGGGACTTACCCTGGTGCTGGGTGTATTCATCAGTTTCATGGGTACCTACCGAGCCATCAATAAGTATTTAAATATGTCATTAGATGACCTGTACTAATATGCAGCACAATACCAGCCTCCTTCTTTTGGGAAAAAGAAACTACCCACTCCTCGTTGTAGGCATCTTTGTTATTCCTCTGGGTTTTACTCTGGTTGCACCAAGTCAAAAAATGAGCGGCTTTGGTGTGCTAGGGTTTTTTTAGTCCCATCATCACGATGATGGGCTTTTTCATTGAGTTTTTTTCATGATGTGCAAGCGCAAGCAGGCCTGCTAAATTGTATCCAATATCTTATGACAACTAGGGAATCTCTCCCCCCCATCCCTTTTTTTGACCGGCTCACTCTTGAAGAAGGTACTGTCCTGGCACTCAATAAACCCCTTTATTGGACTTCTTTTGATGTAGTAAAGAAGCTGCGTTCAATTTTGTCTGTGAAGAAAGTAGGGCATGCGGGCACGTTAGACCCTTTGGCCACAGGGTTGTTACTTGTTTGTACAGGTAAAAAGACCAAAACCATGAGCCATTACCAAGACCTGGAAAAAGTATATGCCGGGGAGATGGTACTTGGTAAAACAACGCCTTCTATAGACCTAGAAACGGACTTTGATAGCGAACAACCTTATAAACATATTACAGAAGCAGCGATCTACAAGCTAGCACTCACCTTTGTAGGCCATACTAGGCAAATTCCACCGGCATATTCAGCCATTAAGTCTCATGGAGAAAGAGCCTATAAAAAGGCAAGGCAAGGCCAAAAAATGATACTAGCTCCTAGGCAAGTTTTCATTCGCTCTTTTGTGGTTACCTCAATTAGTGTACCCAGCATCAAGTTTGAAGTGACTTGTGGGAAGGGCACCTATATACGGAGTCTCGTGCACGACTTCGGCGAACAACTTGGTGTGGGGGCTTATCTAAATGCCTTATGTAGAACACGTATTGGACCCTTTAGACTTGAAGATGCCTATCGCGTAGAAGACCTGCCAAGACATCAGCTCATGCACAACTACCTGCTGCCATGAAGATATATGAAAGCATTACAGCATTCCAGAAGCCTAGCAAAGCAATAGTGGCTATGGGTATTTTTGATGGGATGCACTTGGGCCACCGACAATTGCTTCAGCAGCTTCGTAGCAATGCCCAAGAAGTAGGCGGTGATACAGTCGTAGTAACTTTTTGGCCTCATCCAAGACTGGTTCTTGCGCAGCCCCGTTCAGCACCTATCCAGCTCTTGACTACCTTTTATGAAAAAGCAGCTATGCTGGCGCAGCTGGGCATAGACCATTTGCTGAAAATACGGTTCACTAAAACATTCTCGCAACTAAGTGCGCAAGACTTTGTTCAGCAGGTGCTGGTAGCACAGGTAGGGGTAAGACGACTTGTAGTAGGCCGTGACCATCGTTTTGGCAAGGACAGGGCAGGGAACGTGGCCCTGCTTCAGGAAACAGGACTCCACCATGGTTTTACAGTGACTGAAGCACTGCCAGTAATGCTCGAAAACGTAACAGTAAGCTCTACAAAAATCAGGCAACTGCTGCTAGCAGGTGCTGTTGAAGAAGCACAAGCCTATCTGGAGCGGCCCTACGAGATCCACTGTTCCGCCCTTCAAGAAGATCCAGGTGGAGGGAAGGACTTCAACATCCGCTTGGCAGCAACCAGCCCTCGCAAACTTATCCCTGCAGATGGTCTCTATGTTGTCCAAGCAGTCCATCAAAATATTGTTGGAGAGGGCATGCTGCGCATAGTACGAAAAGATGATACACCTAGTATGGATTTAACCATTTCAAGCGCCTCGGGTGTCACGTTACCTATCCTTAACTTATGCATTCAATTCAACAAGCACCTTCGCCTAACTTGATTTACGATGCACGGCCATGCACTAAATAACCTTCAACACAATAAGGATGCTGATGTGTAATTCTTTACTGAATTTGGCACGACAAGGAATAACGGAACGGCTGCGCGAGCTTCTTGAGTTAAGAGGGATAATTCGTAGCTTTGCCGAAAGTTTACATACTGCGATAAGAAGTGAATACGTTATACAAAAAGATTGTTTCTTTTGCGTTCTTAGGGATACTTAGCGCAATTGTGCTGGTCACGTGCATAAGACACGGAAATAGCGGCCCTGCTGGACCACCAACCGTTATTGTTAGAGACCACAAAAATGGCGGTTTCTTCGCTAATATCTCTATTATAAACCATTTAATACATACGTATGAGCAATCCGAGAAAAAGTTAGTAGTTCTTCTGGATTCTGGTTTATATAAAGAAGATCGACCACAGTTTATAACTGATAATCCTTACTACGACAAGCATGATTGGTTTAGCTATTACTTTGAGCCAATCAACCAAACAGACCAACCTTTGAGTTATTGGAAAAAATGGGTTGATATGAGTCCATTATCGCAAGCCATGATGCCAGAAGGCTGCTCTGCCCAAATTTTCACTGTGCATTCCATAAAAAATTATTATAGCTTCGACAGCGATCCGGATTATTATAATCAAGAGTTCCACCGTATCTGGCATCAATATTTCAAATTAAGACCGCATGTACAGAAAATGGTCGACGACTTTAAAAAAAAGCACGATTTTGCCAATAAGTACGTAATCACCTTGCATTACCGCGGGACGGACAAATACAATCGACCTGATGCATATGAGGATAATCATGAACACCCACCTTATGAATTCTGTTCAGCTTTAGTGAAAAAATTGATCAGAGAGAGTGGGCATCCAATCAATAGTGTCGTTACATTTATCGCAACAGATGAGCAGCCCTTCGTGGTACATATGGAAAAAGAAGATGTGAACGCTGTTTTTATTGATGCTATACGATCTGATGTCAATACATCGGGTCTAGATCTTGCTGCTTCAGGAAGCTCACAAAGTAGTATTTACAACAGATTATCTACCCAAAGTATTCATCTTGGCATGCCAGACAAGAGCAATTACATTAAGGGACTCGATGTTTTAGTAGATGCAATTTTACTTGGATCTGGTAATACGTTTATAAAAAGTAGAGGCAATGTCAGCAGGCAAGCATGTTGGATCGGAGGTCCCAAAATGAGATCTGTTGATCTGGTCAGTGAGTTCAATGCTTATAAAAAGAGGAGTGTATCTGGTGATGACTGGAAAACGATTTATGATGATCTATGAGCGGTAGGCAAGCTGTTACCGTCTCTATTCTGTTGCGTCACTCACTACAGGCCTATACCCGTATGCCTATAAAGACTTCCACTCCCCCAAGCTGCGCAAGTTACTGCGTAGAGAAAAGAAAGACCAAGCGCGTCTTTCTTAAGCAGATAGCCCAACGCATCCCATTGGGAGCCTGGGAGGTATTATTGAATCAGATTAACAGCCAGCTCACAGGGAATGGGGTATTGGTGAAGCAAGGAGCAGCCATGATAGATGCCTCCGTGACCCCTATTCTGCGTAAACCTAGAGGTGAAGAGTAGCTATACCCTGGCAGAGGGGCAAGATCCCCCACTAGACAAGACATGGCAACCAGGCGTAGACCAGGAAGCTCGGTGGGTGAAGAAAGGCGGTAAGCTACAGTATGGCTACAAACGCCATTACTTAGCGGAGGCCCAGTAGGGCTTGGTCATAGCAGTCCACACGACACCAGCCAACGTACATGATAGTCAGCTTCTGGGGGATTGTCTGAATAAGGTGAAGCTCCCTCCAAGGAGCCATGTACTGGCAGATGAGGGCTACTGCTCTCAGGCCAATGAGGTGCTGCTCCACAGTAAGGGCCTGCGTAGCGGCGTGCAGCGCAAGGCCTACAGGAATATGCCCTTGACTCGTTGGGCGAAGTGTTATAATAAGCTGATGGGTAGAGACAGGTATAAAATAGAGCGG
>JBJORC010000010.1:0-9147 GCA_046049605.1 Bacteroidota bacterium | reverse complement strand
TGCGTCACTATTTGACGCGTTTGTCAGAGGAGAAGCAAATGCTATTCAAAGTCCATAGCTATGGTAGAATACTTGCTGAAGCTACTCTTTCTTAAACTATCTATTTAAAATTAGCAATGCCCAAAAAAGAACCTATCTATAACTTCCGGCAAACAGCTACCCCTTGGCTGGGAATAACGCAGGAGTTTGTCCCACTACCGCTATAGATAGCGAGGATCCTGAGACCCCTATCCCCAAAAAATCCAATAGATGTAGTACGTCTGATATGTGGACTATCCGGATCAGACACGGATTCACGGCAACGTGTCCAAGTTTTCTTATTGTCTGTAAAAAGACGCTCTCCCGTACGTGTATGGTGCATCAAAATAGTGGTCGCTGCTTCTAAAGAAGTAGGAAGCGCATAGGGAAGGCGTGTCCTCGTAGCATGATCGGTCGCGAAGGAACTTTGCGCAGTATCGGTAAGACTACGACTATTTGGAAGAACATCATGCGTCATTAACACCCAATAGGAGCTACTAGGAGCAATAGCGCCAAACTGTCTTTTTGCATCCTCACTATAAGACTCGTACACAGTCCGATGACCACCATTTTTGGGCTTCTTGATCAGCTCACCAAGCAGATCCAATGAAAAAGGTTGGCTGCCTACCTTAGCTGGAATTAACGTCAACAGGTGCGTATCGCGAACCCTTTGCTCCTCCCAAAACGGACATGGACCGTCTAAGATGGCAGTAATATCCTTAGGCAATGGCGGCACTTCTCTGACCTCTCCAAAGTACTGTGCCCATGCCTCCTGACCAAACGCCAGCTCAGGTACCAGTATATCGACCTGCTGCATACCTGCTGATGGCCCTGACTCATCTAACGGTTGGGCAACGTGTGGTTGAGCAGAGCATGCTTCGGACAGCGGGGCGCCGCCGCTACCTAAGGGAATGGGTGCAGGAGAGCCAGGGGACGGATCAACCAAGTCATTTCTATCTCTTGACAGGACGGTGTCTACTGCCGGCGGAAGTGCTGTAGCAGATGCATCTTCTTCCGTGTCTCTCGGCTGTGACTGATAATTCGGCAAAGGAGAGCCGGGAGACGGATCAACCAAGTCATTTCTATCTCTCGACAGGACGGTGTCTACTGCCTGCGGAAGCGCTGTAGCAGATGCATCTTCTTCCGTGTCTCTCGGCTGTGACTGACAATTCGGCAATAGCAGAGCACACAAAAACATCATTGTGATACTACGTTGGTAGGGGATACGGATCATAGCCTGAAAAATGCAAGTTTAAATGGACGACTACCGCTCGTGGTAATGACAGCCCTAGAGTAACCTCTTTCGCAATGTAGTCACCGTTGCCTAAAAAGAGCATGTCTCATCGTACTCGTCATCAGCAGGACACACTGTCTCATTGAGATGGCGTGATACGGCAATCCAACACCACGCAGCTTTCTCCACAGAAAATACATTTTGTTGAAAGTCAGGATTGCCTATCCTTGTTCACAACGACCAGGATATTCAGACAGAAAAAAATTCCCTATATTGATGCTGATATACGCAGCAAAGCCTACCAAATATGGCTTAGCAAATTCAATGAAAGCAGCTACAACAAAGGCAATCTTAGAAAAGCTAAAACAGGTTTTTAACCATGACCAGTTTAGGGGAGAGCAGGAGGCTATTATCAAAAACGTTTTAGCAGGAAAGAACACCTTTGTGATCATGCCCACAGGCGGAGGTAAGTCGCTGTGCTACCAGATACCCGCTTTAATGCAAGCAGGGGTGGCTATTGTTATTTCACCTCTGCTTGCACTGATGAAAAATCAGGTAGACCGGCTTCATGCCGTGGGTGTCAACGCTGCTTTCGTCAACTCCACCCTATCCAAAAAGGTTATCAATGAGATTAGGGCAGATGTACTGTCTGGAAAGACAAAGCTACTCTATGTGGCGCCAGAGTCACTCCTCAAGGAGGATAATCTTGCCTTTTTAAAACAGGCCTGCATCTCTTTTATAGCTGTAGACGAAGCTCACTGTATTTCAGATTGGGGACATGACTTTAGGCCAGAGTATAGAAAAATAAAAACGGTGCTCGACCAAGCACTTGGTGCGTTGCCTATGATTGGTCTTACTGCTACAGCCACACCCAGAGTACAACAAGACATTCTTAAAAACCTGGCAATAGAAAATGCCATGCTATTCAAGTCCTCTTTCAACAGAGAGAACCTCTATTACGAAATCAGGCCCAAGACACAGGTGGAAAAACAGCTTATCAGATTCATCAAAGGCTATCCCAAAGCATCGGGTATTGTGTATTGCCAAAGCAGAAAAAAGGTAGAAGAGCTCACAATGTTACTCAACCTTAATGGTATCCAAGCAGTGCCTTATCATGCTGGACTAGACCCTAAGACTAGGATACAGTACCAAGATGCTTTTCTGAACAAGGAAGTAGATGTCATTGTAGCAACCATTGCTTTTGGCATGGGTATCGACAAGCCAGACGTTCGCTTTGTTATACATTACGATGCTCCTAGATCCTTAGAAGGCTATTATCAAGAAACGGGCAGGGCGGGCAGAGATGGCTTGGCCAGTACTTGCTTGATGTTCTATAGTGAAGAAGACGTTATTAGGATGGAAAAGCTTAACAAAAAAAAGCCGACTGCAGAACGAGAAAAAGCCCAAGATCTGCTACAAGCAATGGCTATTTATGCCGTATCAGGCATCTGTCGAAGGAAACAGCTGCTCCATTACTTTGGAGAAATGTGCCAAGAAAACTGTAACTACTGCGACAATTGTAAACACCCTACAGAGACTTTCCCTGGGGAAGATTTTGTCAGAATGGTTATCATGGCTGTGGAGCAAACCCAAGAACGTTTTAGCATAGACCACATCACACGCCTTCTAAAAGGTACGGAAGACCCCTATATCAAAAGCTATCGTCACCAAACACTCCCCCTTTTTGGACAAGGAAGTGAACAAGAAGAAGCTTTTTGGAAGTCAGTAATCAATCAGGCACTGCTACTGACACTATTAAGCAGAGACATAGAGCAGTTAAACACCCTAAAAATCACAGAAAAAGGGAAAATATTTTTAGAAAAAAGTTATGCGGTTACGCTACAAAAAGACAATGCATATGCATCTTCTGACAATAACCAACAACCTGCTGCTATCAGCAAAGCGTATGATACAATACTACTAGACCGCCTAGCACAACTCAGAGCAAAAGTAGCCCAAGAAAAAGCCATCCCTGACTATGCTGTTTTCCAAAATACTTCACTAGAAGCAATAGCACTCATCTGCCCTACTACCCTGGAAGGATTGGCCCAAATCAACGGCATAAGTATGGGCAAAGCCAAAAAGTTTGGCCTACCTTTTATCCAACTTATCCAAGAGCATGTAGCCACTAATGACATTGTCACTGTATCAGATATTGCGGTGAAATCTGCGGCTAGCAGCTCAACAAAAAAAGTATATATCATCCAGCAAATCGACAGAAAAACTGATTTACAGGAGATTGCTGCCGCCAAGTCTTTAAGTATGAACGCGTTGCTCAAGGAGATGGAACAGCTGTGCTACGCTGGCACCAAGCTAAATATTGACTATTACATCGATAATGCCCTGTCTAAAGATCAACAAGAAGTGTTGTATGACTACTTTATGCAGGCTAAAGAAGACAATATCAAGCGAGCTATCGCAGTATTTAAGGGAGAGTTTGAAGAAGAAGAGCTCCGACTGATGCGTATCAAGTTTCTATCTGAAGTTGCTAACTAGTCAGATGGGCTTACACACAGCCTATTGAACTGTAATGGCATCAACGGAAATATCGCATGGGTAAAAACACATGGAGTCACCGTTGGATAGGCCCGTTGCTACTTTGTACTTGCGACCGAACGACCACCTGCCAGGACGTCATTGTCTTTGACCACTGTTGCTGGCCAGTGGCTACTGTGCTCGATTTCTCATTCCGAATAAAAGATATTGCGCAAACTTATGACATTTGTCTTTTGGTAAGGAATATACAAGACTATCCGAGACCTTTGCATGGTGTAGGATGCTCTAAACGCCTATTTTTTGAGTTAACGAGAAAAATTTCAAATTTCAGTATAATACTCTGGGCTTATACCACTGTTTTGGCATAAACTAAGGAACCTGCTATCTAGATTCAAAGGTTGAGAATGACATACAACTATCAAAATATGCCCTAATCACTAAATTGACCATGCAAAGGTCTCTATCCATACCAGAATTTTCATGTTACTCACTCCCTTGAAGATGATGCAAGGCGCATACTCCATCAAGCATTAAAAAACTATTCCCTCTTTGATGTGAAGACGGTTAGCCTTTGGGCGATGGTTTTTGGAAAATAAACAAACATGAATTATGAACTTTTAGTAGTAGCTGATCACCAATTTTCTCACCCAGGCTTGTATACCCTAAAACTGGAGCCTTTTATGCGAACGGATACGCTATCAGGGCTGTAGGCATTCAAGTGATCCGTCAAAAACTTTCTCCCAGTGAAGTCACCTTATCTCCCCATTGATCCTATCCTTGCTGTTTTTAGAAAAATTCAGCGACATCGGTATTATCTAGCCTTCCTGTCATTGCTTAGTAGTATATCTTTTTGGCTGTCCTGGCCTCCTAACCGCTGTGTACTGCTCTTATTCGTGGCTTTTGTACCGCTGTTACTTATAGAAAGACATATTGAAAAGTATCAGTATAAGCGACCCTATTGGACTTTCTATAAGTATGCCTACTTGACCCTTTTCTTGTGGAACTTGACTACTACTTGGTGGGTCGCTCATGCCACAGTAGCAGGAGCAGTATTTATGCTCCTTGTAAATAGCTTTTGTATGAGCTTACCCCTGCCGCTATTTCAATTTATGGTCAAACATCATGGAAGAAACGTCGGCTATGTTGCCTTACTTGCTTACTGGGTCAGTATGGAGCACGTTCACCTGCAATGGGAGTTTTCTTTTCCATGGCTCCATCTTGGCAATGGGTTTGCTTGCTGGCCTGAATGGGTACAGTGGTATGCATATACTGGTGCTTTAGGCGGTACTGTTTGGGTAATCGTTGCTAACCTACTACTCAGTTGCCTTTTATATAATAAAAAAACTGCGAAACAATGGTGGCTTGGGGGTATGGTAAGCTGCTGGATATTGCTCCCGATGTTTTGTAGCTATTACACGTACTGGGCTTATAAAGAGCAAGGCGAGGAAGCAGAAGTAGTTGTCATGCAACCCAATATTAATCCCTATACATGCGCATTAATAGATACAGGAGAGGTCCTTTCTACGCAAGAGCGTGTGGAGTGCTTTATCAAACTTTCTGAAAAACAACTCACCCCAAAAACCCAATTCTTAGTTTGGCCAGAGATAGCCATCGATAGCTTGTTGGATGAACAAATATTGAGTGAGTATCCACTCGTTGATCGATTGGTTAGTTTTAAGCAGTCATACCCTCAGCTATCTCTACTTTCAGGACTTAATTCTCTCGTAGGCTACGGCAGTAAAAAAGCTACAAAAACCGCGCGCTTCAGTCATCGACACGGCTATTACGATATTTTTAATACTGCACTTTTTGTGGGCAACCAAGGTACACTGGCTACCTACCACAAGTCTAAACTTGTACCAGGCGTGGAAATTGTTCCGTACATGTATAGCCTAGAAGTTCCTAAAATACTAACACCCGATTTGAGGGGTAAACTCAGCTCACTTGGTATGCAAGACCACCCTAGTGTATTTTTTAATAGAGAGGGTATGGGCGTTGCCCCGATGATATGCTATGAATCTGTCTATGGCGACTACTTGGCCGAGTTTGTGCGCATGGGCGCTTCTTTAATCTTCTCGATTACCATTGATGGTTGGTGGGAAAATACGCCAGGCTACCAACAACATTTCCATTATACCCGCCTAAGGGCTATTGAGAGCAGGAGAAGTGTTGCTAGATCCGCTCTCAAAGGCATATCAGCTTTTATCAACCAACGGGGTGATATTTTGCAAGCTGCTCGGTACGAAGACCAAGCTGTCATCAGGCATACCCTACAGGCCAACACAACGCTCACTTTTTACGTTCAGCACAGCAACTATATAGCTAACGTAGCACTTTGGACATCATTGTTTTTAATCATCGGGGCAATGCTTATTAGAATATTTACTAAAAACAAGCAGGGGAGGCGCACGCTCCAAACAATGTAAAGGATAAGCATGATTCCAAATAAGGAGGAAATTCTCTACCAAAAGGCTGCGCACTACTGTGGCTATCAAGAGCGTACGGAAAAAGAGATACAGAACAAGCTGCGTGCATGGGGGGTAGAAAAAAAGGAAGAAGAGCGTGTTCTCCAGACACTAAAGGAAGATCATTTCCTTGACGAAGGACGCTATGTAGAAGCATTCATCAGGGGGAAGTCTTTGGGAAAGAAATGGGGCAGAAGAAGAATATTTGCTGCCCTCACTGAGAAAGGTTTGGACCAAGCACTGGTTCAACAAGGGATTGCCACGATAGAAAATGCTGACTACCTCCAGAGCCTGCGCTATGTAGCTGACCGAAAAAAGCAGGCTCTATCTGGAGTACCTTCTATACAGGCAAGGAAAAAGTTGACGAATTATTTACTCCAAAAAGGCTATGAGCCTGATTTAGTGATCAAAACAGTACAAGACATCATAGTCCAATAACGCAATTGAAAAAAATACCAACCACTTTTTGCTGCCAACACTGTGGTGCACAATATCCCAAGTGGCAGGGCAGATGCGCTGCTTGTCAGGCGTGGAATACAATTATTGAAGAAGCAATACCCCCTAAGCAATTACCCGTTGCACCCTGGATAGCTGAGAGCCCAGCCCATTCCCCTAGCCCTAATACGCCCAAGTTGCTACAGAATATCACCTATCAAGCCCAAAACCGAATTCTGTGTCCAGACAAAGAGTTTAGTCGCGTATTGGGCGGAGGCATCGTACCAGGGTCCTTAGTACTTATAGGAGGCGAACCTGGCATTGGCAAGTCTACTCTGATGCTACAAATTGCCTTAACGCTCCCATTGGAAAGAGTACTGTATATTTCGGGAGAAGAGAGCGAAGTGCAGATCAAAATGCGTGCGGCACGGATGGGATGCCAATCAGAGAGCTGTTATGTGCTTAACGAAACTTCTTTACAAAACGTCTTTCAGCAGATAAGCCAGCTCAAACCCTCTCTACTCATCATTGACTCCATCCAAACACTGCACGCACAGCACATCGAATCGGCCGCAGGTAGTGTGGTACAAGTAAGGGATTGCACTGCCTTGCTCCTCCGCTACGCTAAGTCTACCAATACCCCAGTCTTTCTCATTGGGCACATCACCAAGGAAGGTCACCTAGCAGGGCCTAAAGTCTTGGAGCATATGGTAGATACAGTCTTGCAATTTGAAGGAGATCGCCACTTGGCCTATCGGATCATAAGGACGATCAAAAATAGATTTGGCGCTACTGCTGAGCTTGGCATCTATGAAATGCGCCACAGTGGTTTACGCGAAGTTACCAACCCCTCTGAGCTACTCATTTCACAGCGGGAGCAAGGCCTAAGCGGCATGGCTATTGGTGCTTCTTTAGAGGGCAATCGTTCGCTACTCATCGAGCTACAAGCGTTGGTCAGTCCTGCTACCTATGGCACTGCTCAGCGAAGTACCACAGGCTTTGATACCAAGCGCTTAAGCATGCTGCTAGCCGTTCTAGAGAAAAGAGTGGGCTTGCAACTAGGCACCCAGGATGTATTTCTAAACATAGCAGGTGGACTCAGCGTAGAAGATCCTGCCCTTGACCTGGCTGTGTGCGCTGCACTGGCTTCTTCATTACAAGACCAAGTCCTACCCCAACATTACTGCTTTGCCGCAGAAGTGGGTCTCGGTGGAGAAATCAGGGGTGTAAATCGGGTGGAGCAACGCATTGCAGAGGCGGAAAAATTGGGTTTCAAAACAATTTTTATTTCCCAATACAATCAGAAAGGATTATCCACGCAAAACTTCAAGATTGCCATTAGACCCATGGCTAGGATAGACGAGATACTTACTGTCTTGCTTAACTAAGTAGGGCAAATGTGGGGCCACGAGATGCTGTCTGACATATTGAAAATACAGTGTGTACACATAACCCCATACGCTCAATGGTAAAATAGGGCTTTGGGGCTAGCAGCTCACTAATTCCATCCCAAATAGACGCATCATATGCTGCCCCAAATTTTGTGCAACTGTCTGTAAGTCTTGCTGTGCACCTAATGCCTCCGCCATGGAAGTCACCTTTTTATCTTGAATGCCACAAGGAATAATCTGATCAAAATAGCGCAGGTCTGTATTGATATTCAAAGCCAGGCCATGCATGGTCACCCAGCGACTAGTCCTGACCCCCACTGCACAAACCTTGCGTGTCCTTGCTCCATCTTCATGATCTAGCCACACCCCAGTAAGTCCTTGAATCCTTCCTCCCCAAAGGCCAAAGTCCTTGAGTGTTGCGATCACTGCCTCTTCCAAGAGTCTTAAGTAGCGATGTATATCCATAAAAAAATTTTCTAAATCTAGAATAGGATAGACTACAAGCTGGCCAGGACCATGGTAAGTAATGTCTCCACCACGGTTAGTAGGATAAAAAGCAACGCCTTGGGCCTGGAGCATCGCCTCATTGGCTAGCAAGTGCTCGGCAGTACCACTTTTACCCAGTGTATACACATGTGGATGTTCGCAAAAGAGCAGGTAATTGGGGGTAAGTTTTTGGTGAGGTGCATCCAGCTTTCGATTCTCTAGCTTGATGGCAACAATCTCATCGAATAATGTGTCTTGTATAGCCCACGCCTCCCGATAGGCCTTGCGTCCCAACTCCTTTATAGCTATTTGCTTATTTTGGTTGCCCATACGAGCAAATATAAATAGTCGCCCCTTAACAAAGGGCAATTTCATTGCATACTATGCGATAAGGAATATTTTTTGAAAATTTTACCCAAAATAGCGTAGCAAAAAACGCAAGAAAAGGATAAATTTAATCCAAAACCTTGCAGAAAATATCACTGTTATGTTAGGAAAATCTCCTCATCAACAACAAACCGAGCTGTTTAAAAACCTGCTTGCTCATCGGTTGAATCCTCAGCACCCGCTCTACCTATTAGCCCGGGTCATCCCCTGGGAAAAGATAGAAGAAGCCTTCGCT
>JBJORC010000009.1:0-12875 GCA_046049605.1 Bacteroidota bacterium | reverse complement strand
ATTATAAGACTTGATAGGCCGCTTTAAGGAGCCCATTGGGCCGCAAACAGGTATGTGAAAGACCAAATATGCCTCCCAAAAAGAGTGGGAAACATCCAGCAACTATTCTGCAATAGTCTCTACTTGTATATCTTCGGTCTTCTCTTGACTGTAAATGTGGGGGTGGCGGTAAATAAGCTTCTCACACAACGTTTGGATGACGTTCGTGATTGTAAAGAAACGTTGTTCAGTAGCGATGAGTGCATACAGTACAATATGAAGAAGCAGGTCCCCTAACTCTTTTTTAATATCCTCCATTTCGCCTTCTAGAATTGCCTCAGAGAGTTCGAACGTCTCCTCAATAGTCAAATGCCTTAAGCTCTCCATTGTTTGCTTCCGGTCCCAAGGGCATTTTTCTCTCAATTCGCCCATAATGACTAAAAGCCGACTAAAAGCCTTGAGTGCTTTATTATTGTCTAGTTCAGTAGGTGACTCCATCAATTAACGCGCATGCTATGAGACCTTTGCATGGTGTAGGATGCTCTAAACGTCTATTTTTTGGGTTAACGAGAAAAATTTCAGTATAATACTTTGAGCTTATGCCACTGTTTTGGCATAACTAAGGAACCTGCTATCTAGATTCAACGGTTGAGAATGACATACAACCATCAAAGTATGCCCCAATTACTAAATTGACCATGCAAAGGTCTCGCTATGTAATTAGGCAGAAATAGAAAGGCCGCCACATGCGCTTTTTACGCATATCTGGGAGCATAACATGGGTTCTAACTTGTTGTTATTACCTCTTTCTGCTCCCTAGCATATTGATGAGATGTAACAATTGTGCTAAAGCACCCAGTGCTGCTACCACATAGGTCATAGCCGCCCACCACAGGGCGTTTCTAGCCATCTGGTGCTCCTGGCTTGTTACTACGCCTCGATTATCCATCCAAGCCAAGGCCCTTCTGCTAGCATCAAATTCTACGGGTAGAGTAATAAAACTAAACAGGGTAGTGAGTGCAAATAATGCTATTCCAACCGTTAAAGGAATCAAGGTAGTGTGAATAAGAGAGATGCCAAGCATAATGGCCCATGGCATGAAGCGTGTCGTGGCCGAAAGCACAGGCACCATGGCAGAGCGGAATCGTAAAAAAGCATAACCTTGGGCGTGTTGTACTGCATGTCCGCATTCATGTGCTGCTATTGCTGCCGCTGCCGCATTTTTCCCATAGTACACCTGGTCACTCAGATTGACCGTTTTGGTAAGCGGGTTATAGTGGTCGGTAAGGCTTCCGCCAGTGCAAGTGATTGTTACATGCTCGATCCCGTATTCACGTAGCATCTTCTCTGCAACTTCGGCGCCTGACCAGTTTGCCAGAAGCCTGGTTTTGGCAAAGGCATTCAGCTTACTTTTGAGTATGCTACCAACCGCCACACTGACCAACAAAAAAATGATACCGATGAGATTCATAGCTATGTTGTATGTTCAGATTATTGCAGAATTCCAGAAAATGCTCATTTTAAGGCTATAACAAGGGGCCGCGCTCCTGGCTTTTGCGATAGTTTAATGTTATAGTGGTCGCCGCCTTGTATTACAAACATAGCGGATAAACGCAATACGATCACAGTAATGTTTAACCCTGATTGCCTATTACCTGATGAGCTAGTGTGCTACATAGTTGACCTACATATTTAGGAGCACTACTTGGGGGCAGGGCGCATCTGGTAGCGATTGTCCGGATTGTATAAGTAGTAAAAATCTTTTGCATCTAAGGGAGGCAAATAAACAACGCCATTTTCTATGGCGTATGTCGCCTCATAGCTATTTCCCCAATCCTTTTTCAGATAACTTTCCCACGTATAATTTTCAGGACTGGGCAGTTCCCGGATTCCGCTATCTTTGATACCGTTGATTGTATGATCGACCCATTTTAATTTTTGGGCACGATCTGCAAATTCTGACCAGTCTCCGTTTGCTGACTTCTCATAGAGCAGCGTATCTAATTTTTTGAGCGATATCCCCATCTTCTTGGCTACTCTTCCGCCTAAACGGTTCCACCATTCTTGAAGAAATTCCTGTTTTTCCTTAATTTCTCTCACATTTCCCCAGGTAAATGTCCAAGGCTGATGATGTAAAATCATTGCATTCGGGTATGCATAAGACTTATCTGCCAAGGTGGTGATGAAGGCAGCCATGGATGCCGCAAAACCTTTTACGACTACATATACCGGGGCTTGACTATTTTCCATGGCCTTGAGGATACAAGAACCTGCTCTGACAGATCCCCCTGGAGATGAATCAATCACGATAAAAATAGGGTTACTGGCATCTTTGTTATTAAAGTATTGAATACGGTCTGTAACGTAATTGGCTTTCCATGGCGTGATGGGCCCATTGAGTTCAATACGACGGTCAGAAATGACCAGAGAACCCCCTGCTTGCAGGGGCTCTCTGAGGTACATGGGTGCTGTATCTGTGTAATTAGTGTTTTGGCACTCCGCTTCATACCGAGCTTTTTTGGCATTCATCTGATCAACCTCTGCTAGCAGCAGCGTGACTTGGTGGTCCAGTTTTGTAGCGATAGCACGGAGCTGTTGGTCCTCTTTATCAAGTTTGTACTGCGCGATATCTACTTCTGCCTCTAGTTTTTCTTTTTGCTGGTTCAGTGTAAGCATTTCCGCTTTATGCGCTTTTTCCTTCTTTTCTTGCTCTATCTGCCATTTGACGGCCATCATCTCTCTTTCTACCATCATTCGCGAAATGTCCGCCTGTAGGTCAGCTAGTTCTTTTTCTAAGCGGGCTCTAGTTAAGGCATTGTCCAGTTCGATACTTTGCTTTTCTTTTTCTTTCTCTCTGATTTCAGCATCCTTGGCACTTTCTTTAGCATCACTTTCTTTGAGAGCCTGTGCCTTTTGCGGGTCTACAAACACAACATTTCCCATTCCTTCTAACATCTTTTGTGTCTCTGCTGAAGCATACGACTGCACGGTCGTCATAACAAGACAAGTGAGGACCCTGAGGATGGGGTATGTTGTACGCATAATCTTCACTGATTTCAAATGGATTTATTAAAAAGAACGGAGCTAATAGGCGCAAAAACACTAGCGACAGGAAACCCCACAGCGCGTGTTGTCCGGCTAGGGCTCGAACCTAGACTCTTCTGGACCAAAACCAGACGTGTTACCAGTTACACCACCGGACAGCAGTCGATAACACACAAAAGTATACCGAATTTTTGAAATTGGAAATAAGTGCCTTGGGGAATTTTTCGTGGGTATTGGGGGGGGCGCGGAGGTATTTATAAATTTTGGAATGGTATCGAATCGATGATTTGACTGCGCAGTAGATGGGGCGCTATCGAAGAAATGAGAAATCGCCGGATGCCTACTATCTGATCCCGGGCTTTAATCAGCGCCAAGAAGATTGAATGTTTTGCGTAATCTAGCTACTTTGGTGGCGGCAAGCCGGTACGACTAGCTCCTACCGAATTCCCCCAGGTCTGGTAAGAAGCAAGGGTGGGTAGTTGTAGCGGTGCGATATTCGGTTTGCCTTTTTTTCTTTGTTGATTGTATAAATCAAAACCTAAAATCGCCCAAACAACACACTTTACAATCATCAAATGTAATGACCAGTCGTTCCATTATCCACGTTCAAGGGCTGACCGTTTTTCATGGTTTACGGCCCGTGCTGCGAAATATGGATTTTGTTATTAACCGTGGTGAATTTATTTTTCTTACTGGCGAGACAGGCAGCGGCAAGACCTCCTTGCTCAAAACCTTGTATGCAGACCTTCCGCTCAAAGCCGGAGAAGTACAAGTAGCCGGCTTCTGCCTGGGGGCACTTAAAAAGCCTGAACTCCCTTTTCTACGCAGAAAGCTAGGCATCGTTTTTCAAGACTTTCAGCTGCTTATGGATAGAAATGTAGAAGAGAACCTCTGGTTTGTGCTCCAGGCAATAGGATGGAAGAAAAAAAAAGTGATGCGGCAGAAAATAGCAGGGGTACTAATGAAGGTAGGAATGGCCTGGGCTGGCAAAAAGATGGTACACCAGCTTTCAGGAGGGGAGCAACAACGTGTGACGATTGCACGCGCCCTACTGAATGATCCACTGATTCTCTTAGCGGATGAACCTACCGGCAATCTCGACCCTGGTGTTGCACATGGTATTTTAAATATTTTTCTAGAAATCAACCGAGGAGGCACTTCGGTTTTAATGGCCACGCATAACTACGACCTTCTAGAGAAGCATCCTACCAGGGTACTTAGGTGTCATAATGGCGCTCTCATAGACTCACACCATACCGCGGCACCATGTTGAAACATGACGGAGGAGAGAATATAACCTTCTCTGCGGAGCGTCAATACGAGCGCAAGCAATGTATATCTTCCCGTACGCATGTGCCTGGTATGCGCCTTGTCTTTATGGGCACACCCAAGTTTGCAGTCCCTAGCTTGGAGATATTATTGGCCAACAACTATGAGGTAGTCGCTGTTGTGACCGCCCCAGATAAGCCACAAGGAAGGGGGAAGATTGTGATGCCATCTCCCGTCAAAGTAGCTGCTAGTGCATACAACATTAAAGTGCTACAACCTACGAGCCTGAAAGAACCTTCTTTTTTAGAAGCACTAAAAAGTTGTCAAGCAAGCTTGCAAGTAGTTGTCGCTTTTAGGATGTTGCCCCAGGTGGTATGGGCGATGCCCACTTTAGGAACTTTTAACTTACATGCTTCGTTGTTGCCCCAATACCGAGGTGCTGCGCCCATCAATTGGGCCATCATCAATGGCGAGCAGGAGACTGGCGTGACTACTTTTTTTTTAGAACAAGCCATGGATACTGGCCACATAATTTTTCAGGAACAAGAGCCGATCTATCCTTATGACACAGCCGGAACCTTGTCCGAACGCCTGCAGTACAAAGGAGCACAACTAGTCCTCAAAACCGTGCAAGCTATAGAGCAGGGAAATTATACCAAAAATCCCCAGTTCCCCGCACAGGAAAGTTCACTCAAAAAAGCGCCCAAGATTTACAAAGAAGATTGCCAAATCAGCTGGAGCCAAGAGGCAGAAGTTATCTTAAACTTTGTCAGGGGCTTATCGCCTTACCCAGCTGCCTGGACTATTTTAAATGGCCAAACTTATAAAATATTGTCTGCTGAAAAGGAAAAAGTGACCCCATCTCGCTTAGCTCCCGGCGAGGTCCACTCAGATGGGAAACACTATGTGCACGTAGGCACACAAAGTATTCCTTTAGCTATCAAGACCCTACAGCTAGCAGGGAAAAGACCGATGGGAGTACAAGAATTTTTAAGAGGGCATAAAATCTGACTAACCTATTTTTTTATATATTGAGCACACTTTTTTGTGTGAAAGCAAACTGAACCAACTATGAATGAGATTCAAGAACACCTAGAGAAAGCTGGACATGCTATGGAAAATGCGCACGCACGTACACAGACAGAATTTGCTAAGATTCGCGCGGGAAGGGCACTACCCAGCATGCTGGACGGCATTTTGGTGATGTATTATGGCAACGCAACACCTATTTCCCAAGTGGCATCTATCAGCACATCTGATGCAAGAACATTGGCTATTAAGCCATGGGAACAGCGCCTGATTCCGGAGATAGAAAAGGCTATTCTTAGCAGTAAACTGGCATTGACACCCCAAAATGACGGAGAAACTATTCTTATCAAGATACCACCCTTGACAGAGGAGCGCAGAAAAACATTAGTTAAGCAAGTAAGGGTAGAGGCAGAAAAAGGGAGAGTCACAGTGCGCAATGTCAGGAAGGATATTAAGGAGTTTTTGCAAAAGCTACAAAAGTCAGGCACCTCAGAGGATGAAATAAAAATAGCAGAAGAGCGAGCCCAGAAGCTAACCGATACACACATCAATAAGCTTGATGTGCTCTTGGCTCGTAAAGAAATCGAAGTAATGGAAGTGTAGCCATTAAGAGACAGCATGGAAGCTTCTTCGCACAAAACGAGACCTTTGCACGGTGTGGCTTAAATGCGGGAGATTTCGGGTATATGATGGTTAATCAACTATTGATTCACCAACCCACGATCTCATGATTAAAAAAACGCATTCCCAGGTAGTTTGGTCGGTGTAGATGTCAGCAGAAGAACAAGAAGAAGTAAGTTTTTACAACAAATAGACGCCCTGATAGACTGGACCGTCTTTGAGAAAGAGCTCTATAGGCCGTAGTCGCTATAAGATAGAGCGGGTGTTTGGGAGTATTAAACGGCTGGTTTGGAAGACTAGAAGCGCGTTATGTGGGCCTATCTAAAACGCACGGACAGCATGTTTTAGAGGCCATGGCCTACAGCTTATATAGACTCCCGGGGATGGTTGTCCAAAGGGTAAGAAAAATGAAGGGAAAGTGCTCCCAAGAGCACTTAACTCCCCCAAAAAAGGGGAATTAGGAAACCTAAACCCCTAAAAAAAGTACCTCCAGAGGAAAAAGAGAGAAACTGAGTAGATTGTGCAAAGGTCTCAAACTCATTGCTCCCACGTTTTATTTGTTAAGGGGCGACTAATTAGCTTGGCCAAAAAATGAACTCGGGATATGCAATACAGCGATGTAACCTACTATCAAATATTTTGTGCTGCGCTCGCTATTACGACTATTGCGCTAGATACGCGAGAAAAGGTACTAGCACGCCCTTTAAGCCTAATAGGCACCATCATGTCATTTTTTGTTTACTATCCTGCAGGTCTGTATGCCAAGTGCTTGCAAAGCATGGTTAATATTTGCCTCCATAGTTATGGCTGGTACCATTGGCTGTATAGAGGTAAGCATACGACTCCGTTGCAGGTAAGTAAAACAAGCCCCCTGATTTTGATTCGCATGCTTCTGATAGGCACTTTCAGTGTTGCTGCTTTGGGAAGCCTCTTATATCGATACTCTTCTGCTGAATTGCCCTATTGGGATTCGTTACACACTGTAGTCGCCCTTACTGCCCAGTGGATGTTGGTGAGAAAAAAGTTGGAGAACTGGCTTTTATGGGTGGTAGCAGATGTCTTGTATTCCGTAGTCTTGTACTACAAGGGCCTCTATGTGTTCAGCGGATTATATGTCATTTACATATTTTTGGCCACTCATGGCTACTGCACTTGGCGCCAGTCGTATTTGAATACCACAACCACTTTGCCTACTAACTCCGAGGATGAAATTCCTGGATGACCTGCTTGAGGTAATGCCGATCTAGGTGGGTATAAATCTCGGTGGTGGTGATAGACTGGTGGCCTAGCATTTCTTGTACTGCTCTTAGGTCTGCGCCACCTTCTATCAGGTGCGTAGCAAAAGCATGTCGAAAGGTGTGAGGGCTGATGGGTTTTCTCAACCCAATTTTGTGTGCTAATTCCTTGACAATCAAAAAAACCATATGACGGGTCAGTCGCTTTCCCCTCCTATTCAAAAATACATGATTGGCAAAGTCTTTTTGAAAAGGAAGGTGACACCTTATCTCTTCTACATATAGGTGTATGTACTTAAGAGCTATTTGTCCTATGGGGACCAGGCGTTCTTTGTTGCCTTTTCCCAGGATGCGCAAAAAGCCTTCTTCAGCATATAGGTGGCTGAGCTTTAGCTCGATTAGTTCGGAAACACGCAAGCCAGCACTATACAATGTCTCTAAGAGGGCGCGGTTGCGCATGCCCATGGGCTTGGAGTGATCAATGGCCATGAAAAGTGCTTCGATCTCATGGACCTCTAGTGTCGTTGGAAGCTTGCGGCCTGTTTTAGGACTTGCTACCAGGGCAATGGGGTCTTCGGTCAAGTACTCCTCTAGCAAAAGGAACTTATAAAAGGACCTGAGTGCTGACAGCATGCGTGCTTGGCTAGTAGCACTAATCCCTGTTGCATGTAAGTGAACCAGAAATGCTCGTAGATGTTTGTTCTCCACGGCCAGTGGTTGGATGGAGGAATAGTCTTTTTGTAGGAACTGCCACAGCTTATTGACATCCTGTAGGTAAGCGGCCACAGTCTGTGGCAATAAAGCGCGCTCCAGGCGTAGGTAGGTTTCGAACTGTTGCAGAAGTACTTCCCAGATCACTTAGTAAGGGGAGTTGGTTGAGGTGAAGAATGATCCTTCAGCGGCTAAAAAATTATATAAAAGACGTAACTTTGACCTGCCTTATTACCCTCGAGTGCTTGTCGGAGCTGTTTCAACACACTGTAGAAACTGTGGGGCAGTAGGTCACGTCATTATGACATTCACACAATTTTTGGCAACAAAGTTGCTTTGGCAAGCTATGACTTTCTTATTCCGGATGCATCCAAAAATTGAGAAAAAATGAAAAAAGAACTATCCACCCCCAAAGCGGCTCAAGAGGCTGCCCCAGCTCAAGAAAAAGAGAACGAAAAACAAGAAAACCTGTCTCAGGCGCTTAAGAAAGCCCAAGAGGAACTAGCAGCGACCAATGACAAGTACCTCAGGCTGTATTCAGAGTTTGAGAATTTCAGAAGAAGAGCTACCAAGGAAAAGCTCTCCCTTATAGAGGCAGCTGGTGAGGGGGTCCTCAAAAAGTTATTGCCCATTGCAGATGATTTTGAACGAGCTTTAGCGGCTTTGCAATCCACCGATGCAACTGCCCCAGCCACGCAAGAAGGCATCCACCTGATTTATGAAAAACTGACACATCTATTGCAACAAGAAGGAGTTCAGCCCATGCCCCTAGAAAAAGGAACAATATTTGATGTTGAGCTTCACGAGGCAGTTACACAAATTCCTGTAGAGGACAAGGAAATGCAAGGCAAGGTGTTGGATGTGCTTGAGAAAGGGTACTTGTTGAAAGAGAAGGTTTTGAGATTTGCTAAAGTGGTAACCGGAGCATAATGACAAAAAGAGACTATTACGAAATACTGGGTGTCGAGCGCAATGCAAGCACGGAAGAGATCAAAAAAGCCTACAGGAAGGTTGCACTTAAGTATCACCCTGATAAAAATCCCGATAATAAAGCAGCGGAGGAAAAGTTTAAAGAGGCGGCTGAAGCCTATGAGGTATTGAGTCATGCTGAGAAAAAACAGCAGTACGATCGCTTTGGACATGCTGGAGTACGCGGCCCTGGAGGTAGAGGGCCCGAGATGAATATGGAAGACATCTTTGCACAGTTCAGCGATATCTTTGGTGGTGGCGGTGGTCCTTTCGAAAATTTTTTTCAGCAAGGACACCAAAGAGCGCGTAAAGGGACTGACTTGCGTATTAAGCTCAAACTCTCCCTCAAAGAAGTCGCCAATGGTGTTGACAAGAAAATCAAAATAAAGCGCTATGTCGCCTGTGCTACCTGTGGGGGTAATGGGGCCAAAGAAGGCACGGCCATTGCGACTTGTGGCGTTTGTCAAGGCACTGGACAAATAAGCAAGGTAGCCAATACAATGCTAGGGCGAGTCATGACCACTACTCCCTGCAACGCTTGCTACGGAGAGGGCAAGACCATCTCAGCACCCTGTACCACTTGTCAGGGAGAGGGAAGGCTCTTGAAAGAAGAGATGCTCAATCTTCAGATTCCTGCCGGTGTCAGCAATGGTATGCAACTATCTATGACTGGTAAGGGCAATGTCCCCGCCCGTGGAGGCGTGCCCGGCAATTTATTGATTCTCATCGAAGAAAAAGTGGATGACCTTCTTAAGCGAGAGGATAATAATGTTCATTACAACCTCTACATCAGCATCATTGATGCAGCCTTGGGCAGTGAGGCAGAAGTGCCTACTATCGCAGGCAAGGTGAAGGTAAAGATACCCGGTGGCACACAAAGCGGTAAAGTATTGCTGTTGCGTGGCAAAGGCATCAGCGATATTAATAGTTATGGCAAGGGAGATCAGCTTATTCATGTTCATGTATGGACGCCCCAACAGCTTACCAAAGCGGAGCACGAAATGCTTACTTCCTTAAAAGATGCCCCTAATTTCTCCCCTAATCCTAGTAAAACAGAGCGAAGTTTTTTTGATCGCGTACGCTCTCTTTTTTAGAGCCAGTCTGCTTTGCTCCCCGTGTTGTAGAGTCTTTACGGGCACGCTATTCTTAGTCGGTTGAATTTAGAGGCATATAGTGCCTTTTTTAGGACCATCTTCACACTCATTATTAGCGGATCCATTGGCTACACTCAAAATATATCGTTCTTCTGCGGGTGCTGGGAAAACCCATACCTTGGTGAGCGAATACCTTAAGCTAGCACTAGATCACCCGGAAGGATTTTCCCAAATTTTGGCGGTAACCTTTACCAACCAGGCGACTCAAGAGATGAAGCAGCGCATCCTGGCATACCTGCACAGCCTGGCCCAAGGTGCCCACAGCCCAGTAGCTGAAGCATTGCTGCAAGAAAAAGAGTGGAGTAGGGTCATTTTACAAAATCGTGCTCAGGCCGTCCTGTCTAATATCCTACACCAGTACGCGCGTTTTTCTGTAAGTACCATTGATAGTTTTTTTCAAAAGATCATTCGAGGGTTTGCCCAAGAGCTTGGGCTCCAGAGCGGCTTTTGTATTGAGCTAGAGCAGGGGCATGTGCTGGCCACCATCATCGATGACTTGGTAGCGGCAGCCAGCCAGGATCAACAGCTGCAACAGTGGCTGGTGGAGTTTGCCGAAGACAAGCTCTTGAGCGGCAAGCCCTGGAACTTTAAGCATGAATTGGCTGCCTTGGGCCAGGAGCTCTTCACAGAATCCTTTGGAGTCCACGAATACCAGCTAGTACAAGCTGCCAGTGACCCAACAACCTTTCGTCGATTTCTCCGAGAGCTTTATCAGCACATCACCCACTTTGAGCATCAACTCCAAGGCTTGGGCCAACAAGCCCTCACCGTCATTCAGCGGGCTGGTCTAGTCGTCGATGATTTTGCGTATGGGAACACTGGAGTGGCTGGCTATCTGGCAGGGCTAGCTACCAAACGCAAGTGGATGCCTTCCCAAAGGGCTTTGCGGGCTTTGCAGCATGTAGAGGCGTGGTATAGCCGGGTATCTGACAAGAAAAAGCGCATTGCACAAGTCGTACAAAATGAGTTGCAGCCATGCTTGCAAGAAGTGGTTCATTTTTACGACACCCACCACCGTACCTACCATACAGCCTTAGAAGTGCGGCACTTTATCTATGCTTTTGGCATTGTTACCCAGCTGCTAGAAAGGCTAAATGACTACAGGGCTACACACAATGTCATGCTTGTGTCAGATGCTGCTCTTTTTTTGCGTAAAATCATTGCAGAAAACGAAACGCCGTTTATATACGAAAAAATAGGGGCTTTTTATAAGCATTTCTTGATCGATGAATTCCAAGATATCTCGGGATTTCAGTGGCAAAATTTTAAACCACTCATAGAAAATAGCCTGAATGAGGGCCTCCCAAGCTTGGTTGTAGGCGACGTCAAACAGTCAGTCTATCGGTGGCGGGGCGGCGACTGGCGCCTGTTGCTTACCCAGCTTGAAAAAGACATAGGGCGCACTACTGCAGTGACTTTGGATCAAAACTGGCGTAGCAAGAAACACATCGTTGATTTTAACAATGCTCTTTTTACCACCGCTACGGCTACACTTATTCAGCATCTGACAGATGAGCTAGCTATGCTGGAAGATCTGGTCTTGAAAAAGGATCTGATGGTACAAGTACAACAACTTGGCACTGCCTACCAGGAGGTACACCAACAGCTACCTCTCCAGTGTGTACAGGCTGACAAAGGTTATGTGAACATTACTTTTTTGGAGGATGCTGCTGATGATGAAATGCCCCAAAGCTGGCGAGAGGTGGCTAAGGCAAGGCTTCCCCTACTCATCGAGGCGCTGCAACAGGACGACGTTGCTTTGAAAGACATTGCGCTGCTAGTGAGGAGCAATGCCGAAGGACGCGAACTTTTCCGAACCCTCCTGGCCCATCAGCACTCTCCTCAGGCCCAACCTGGTTGTCGGTATGATGTCATCTCTTCAGAGTCTCTGTATTTGAGCCACAATCCGTGGATAAACCTCCTGATCAATGCCCTCAAATGTTTGGTGCAGGAAGAAACCCCTCTGGCCCAAGCTGAGCTGATATACCTGTATCAGGTGTATCAGCTGAAAGCAGTGCCGGTGGCCTTGCATGACTGCTTCCAGGCTGAAGCAGGAACTACATTGCTACCTGTTGAATTTGTGGCCCAACGGCTTTACCTACAGCAGCTCCCTTTGTACGAGCTTATAGAAGCATTAATTTCCATTTTTCAGCTACACCAGGCTGCGGCTATCCCCTTCTTGCAGGCTTTTCAGGACGTTGTGCTCACGTTTATGAAGAAAGACGGGGCAGATGTTGCTCATTTCTTAATATGGTGGCAAGAACAAGGTTGTCGGCATACTTTGCCCCGTGCGACAGAACAGGATGCCATAACACTCATGACCATCCATCAAGCCAAAGGCCTGCAGTTCAAAGTGGTCATCGTTCCCTTTTGTGCGTGGGACTTGGATCATAATGCGCACCGACCACCCACTTTGTGGTGTGCCGCAGACGTTTCCCCCTTTTCTACCTTCCCTGTGCTGCCTGTGCGTTATGCAAATCGCTTGAAGGATACGGTCTATGCACGCGCTTATTATGAAGAACACATGCAAGCGTATCTAGACCACCTGAACTTGCTCTATGTAGCTTTTACGAGACCCGAAGACCGGCTCTATGTGTTTGCCCAACACTCTCCCAAAGGGGTGCTGAGAACCACTTCAGACCTGCTGTACCAAACCTTTTCGCAAACACAAGAAGTTACTACTACACCGCAGGCGTGGGGCCGTTACTGGGATCCAACTGCTGGTGTGCTGGAGATGGGTATTACTTAGTCGCCCCTTAACAAATAAAACGTGGGAGCAATGAGTTTGTATCCAGGCACAATTTTTGACGAAAGTCTAGTGGGAAAAAGCCCCAAAACAAGATAGCCAAAAAATTACCTGCCA
>JBJORC010000008.1:0-3696 GCA_046049605.1 Bacteroidota bacterium | reverse complement strand
AAATGGCAGGTAATTTTTTGGCTATCTTGTTTTGGAGCTTTTGCCCACTAGACTTTCGTCAAAAATTGTGCCTGGATACAAACTCATTGCTCCCACGTTTTATTTGTTAAGGATCAACTAGGTAATGAAAGACTACAAATACGTTTACTTGATAGGCATCGGGGGGATTGGAATGAGTGCGGTAGCCCGGTGGTTCAATGCCCAGTCCACTCAGGTTTTTGGTTATGACCGGGCTTCAAGTACACTTACCGACCAGCTTACGAAAGAAGGCATCAGGATCAATTTTGAAGATCGTGTCGATGCCATCCCGGAGAAAATTATACACCATAGAGAACAAAGCCTCATCGTATATACGTCAGCCATTTCTCCCAGAAACCGTGTGTTGAACCATCTTAAGGCCAGTAACTATGCGGTGCATAAGCGGGCAGAAGTACTGGGGATGCTCACACAGAACCACCTTACGCTAGCAGTAGCAGGTACCCACGGAAAAACGACTACTTCTTCTCTAGCAGCGCACATCCTGTACAGCACAGGGAAAAATATGATGGCTTTCCTAGGTGGTATCGCAAAAGGCTATGCGTCTAACCTACTTGCAAATGGTGAAACCAATAAGGATACCATTGTGGTCATAGAAGCCGATGAGTTTGATCGATTTTTCTTACACCTACATCCCCATTTAGCTATTGTTACCACTGTTGATCCAGATCATTTGGATACTTACGGTGATGAGCAAGGGTTCCAAAAATCTTTTAAAAAATTTATTGCGCTGGTTCCTCCTGCTGGCAAAGCCATTGTCCACCAAAGGGCAGCACAACAGTTACATATTGATGAGAATGACCCTAGCGTAGTGCGCTATGCCTTGGCAGACGCAACAATCAGCGCTGAGAACGTCTGCATCAAAGAGGGCGACTTCTACTTTGACTACGTCAGCAAGGAGGTAACAATACGGAACATACGACTAACAGTGCCCGGCTATCATAATGTAGAGAATGCTGTGGCGGTGATTACTGCTTGCCTAATTTTGGGCCTAGATACCGAGTCCATTCGCAGAGGCATGGACACTTTTCAAGGAGTTAGGCGCCGCTTTGATTATGTCATCCGAAACGAGCAGCTGATTTTTTTGGACGACTATGCACACCATCCTGTAGAGATTACTGCCCTGCTACAGACTATTCGTACATTGTATCCTGATAGAAAGGTAACTGCCGTCTTTCGACCTAACTTGTACACAAGAACTAGAGATTTTGCTGGTGAATTTGCGCAGAGCCTGGACTTGGCTGACCAGGTTTTTTTGCTAGATATCTACCCCGATAGAGAGGAGCCTATTGAGGGGGTGTCTTCAGCATGTATATTCGATCGGATGACGCTGGATAAAAAATTGATGTGTAACAAAGAGAATCTGATCGATGCCTTGGGACAACAGAGTCAACCGGATATCATGGTTATGATTGGCTCAGGGGACGCTAGCAGCTTTGTTACACTGATTAAGGAATTTTTGCTAACCCACTGGAGGTAGTTTCCGCTTAGCCAGGTTTTCTGGTGCAGGCCCCCCTGATGCATGGGACGGGGTGGCTGGATGCATACAACCTCCTTGTTTCCAAAAACTACTTCTTCTGGCCCATAAAACCGCCACAACACCAAGAAAGATAGCCACATCTGCGATGTTGAATATGGGTAACAAGGACCAATAACTACCCCCTATAAAGGGAAGCCAAGTAGGCAATTTTGCTTCCCAAATGTCCAAGTAAATCATGTCGATAACTTGTCCATAGAACCAAGACATGGGAGCATTGTGCGGAGCGTTGTCCAACAAAATTGCATACAGCGTACTATCAATCACATTGCCAATAGCCCCCCCTAAAATCAGTGTCCAACCCCACAATAGCAGCACGGATGTGTGTTCTTCTCGTGCCAATTTCCAGATATACCGCCCTATCACACAGGCAGCAACAAGACGCCCTAAGGTAAGCAGTAGCTTGTCATACCTAAATCCGAATTGGATTCCAAAGGCCATGCCCGGGTTGAGCGTGTAGTGAATCTTGAACCAATTGCCAATCAACTTAACGGCTCCAGGATAGCCCATTTCCATGTTAAAGTGCACCCAAAGTTTAGAGGCTTGGTCGATAAGAATGATGACCAAAGCGATCAAATAGTATTTCCAAGGACTTTTTATCATGCAGCCGTAAATGTACAAGAAGTTGGGCAAATAGTATGATGAGCTAGGTATGACAGGTTACTCACAAGGGCGAGGGAATCAATTGCCTCAAATCTGGATGAAGGCCTTGCCAAGTGCATCCAATTGTTCCACCACATAGTCTACTTCTTCAGCAGTATTGTATTTGCTAAAAGAGAACCGTACCGTGCCACGCCGTTGGTCAGCACCTAAGGCTTGCAGCACATGAGAGCCTTCATTACTACCACTAGCACAGGCACTGCCTACCGAAGCTGATATATTCTGAATATCCAGGTTAAAAACTAGCATTTCGTGGCTGTCAGAAGGTGGCAAACTGACGCTCAAGATGCTGTATAAACTAGCTTCAGCATGGGCGCTGGCCCCATTAAAAGCAACGCCAGGAATACGAGCCTCGAGGCGTTGGATCATGCGGTCTTTGAGCCCTTGTATGTATAGGTGATCTTTTTGCATATCTCGGTGGGCTATTTCAAATGCCTTGCTAAGGCCCACAATGCCCGGTACATTTTCTGTTCCTCCCCGCATATTTCGCTCCTGGGCACCCCCATGAATGAGCGGAGCCACCTGAGTACCCCCACGAATGTAGATGAGGCCTATCCCCTTGGGGCCATGAAATTTGTGGGCAGACCCCACAGCTAGGTGTACTGGCAAAGCTTGGAAATCCAATGCACAATGGCCAATAGTCTGCACTGCATCGGTATGAAAAATAGCTCCATAAGTTTGGCAGAGTGCCCCAATACGTGCTATGTCATTGAAGTTGCCTATTTCATTGTTGGCATGCATCAAACTTACCAACGCTCGGTCATGCGTTTTTAGTAAATGCTCTAGGTGGTCATACTGGAGGCAACCTTGGGTATCTACCTGGGTCCAATGTATCTGAATCTGGCCTGCTTGAACCATTCTCTCCAAGGGGTGGATTACCGCGTGGTGCTCGATGGGAGAGGTAATCACGTGACCTATGTCTGAAGCCACCACACTGCCCCGGAGAGCCATGTTGTTGCCTTCGGTGCCACTTGAGGTAAAGAAGATTTCTGAGGGAGATGCGTTGAGAAGGGTTGCCACGTACTTGCGGGCTTTTTCTACTGCCACCTTAGCCTTCCTACCATGGCTATGAATGGAAGAAGGGTTACCACATACGGTGCTCATGTAAGGCAACATAGCCTCCAGCACTTCTGGGGCCAAAGGAGTGCTGGCTGCGTTATCTAGGTAAACAGTCATAGTAAATAGGTAGAAACATCTATGGCCAAAAGTTGCAATGAGATCTTTGCATGATCGAGAATTATCTCAATGAACATTTTATGGTTGACGGGAAGCATTTCCATGTAATCATGCGCGCTTATCCTCTTTTTTAGAGGGAATGCAGGGGAATGCGTGTACATGAAACGACTAGCAATAGCATACAACTATTGAAATGTGCATTAACCCGTAAATTTACCATGCAGAGATCCCCCCTACTAACTACACAGGCCAAGAAATCAAGCCCAGCGCAGCACAACCAGCTTCAG
>JBJORC010000007.1:0-14049 GCA_046049605.1 Bacteroidota bacterium | reverse complement strand
CTCGCGCAGCTGAAGTGCCTGTTCGCTACGTTGTTGCGGCGTTATCTCGGCTGCTTTCAATGTCGTTAAAAACGCATATAGCGCATCATAGACACCCAAATGGAACTGTAGTAAGGCTGTGATCTGCCCATATATCGCATCGGCTTGTTGGCCAAACAACTGCTTTAAAGGCGCCTGGAGGAGTTCGCAGGCTAGTTTGTGGTGTAGAAGGTGACATGAACTTGCTGTATCTTCTGGAAGGTCGACCCGAAAGAAATCTAATAATATGCCGTCTTCGATAGGGTATTTTGCTAAAAAGAGCAGAAAATCCTTCAAAGCTGAATAGTCTGCCTCTGCTGCCACGGCCCACAAAAAATGATCGGTGATGACCTCGTTCCAAGGTAGTCGTGCTAATAGATCACCTAGTTCCGCTTTCCTCGGCTTTTTTTTTCTATGCGAAGCGCTTCCTCTTGCTTTTTATGTTCTTCTTCTTGACGTCGTGCTTCCTCTTGCTTTCTACGTTCTTCTTCTTGACGTCGTGCTTCCTCTTGCTTTCTACGTTCTTCTTCTCGGCGGTGCGTTTCATCAAGCCTTGCTCTGCGCTCCTCCCGTGCACGGCGCGCTTCCTCTTGCCTTTTACGTTCTTCTCGCTTCTTTCTTTCCTCTCGTCTGCGTTCGCGTTGGGCAATAATGCTGGAATAGGAAATTTCCGGGACATAACAATCGCCCCATCCTGCATTGCAAGAATGGTGAAACCAACTGTTAATAGCTCTGATATCATTGGCTGAGAGAGTCATGGAGCAGCCTGATCTCGTAATACGACCAAGTCGACCGGGTATAATTTCAACACACTAGTTGTTGGTATTGGAACGATAAAATTTATATCCCCCGCTTCTTACTTCGCCATCAGGTTCATCATCGGAGTTCTCACCCCCATATATCCAACCAGGATACGCGCATTGCTCACTACTCGAACTATCCCCCCCCCACGCACCCCCAACGCCCCTACATAGACGACCCTGGGCACCCACGGGGGCTGGTTCGTCTCTAGGATATGGTCTCAGTATTTCTATTGACCAAGGGCCTTACTAGCGAATGCTTCAATAGCCCTCTCGGGCGATTGGTTGGGTGCACAAACCACAGGAAGCTTTTGCACACGGCCCCACACATCCTGTACCTGGGCTACCCAAACGCCTGCTTGCTCCTCAAAGCACACTTGGTGCCCTTGTGCAATCGGATAGGACGGCGTAGGGGGGCTGGACAACACCACACAGGAAGATGCCTGATGGACGGTATTATCGGTGCTGGGCTTTATCTTGGTCTGTGGCTGGTGCAAAGTACCCGTAGTGGATGGCAATGGCTGCGGTGCACGCGCAGGCGGCAACGCGGGCAAATGCGCAGGTGGGGAGGGTACTTGGTGTTGCGTGCGTTGAGCCATCGCTGCCTTACTCAACACTGCATGACGAGGCTTTTTAACGTTGTGCTGAGGAGGTTTTTTACTGCCCGATGAAGGCATAAAAGCCTGAGCTGAATTGCTAGTAGGCACGGCAAGACTACGAGCGGGAGGAGGAGAGGTGCTAAGTTGAACATCCCCATGCGCTGCGCGAGATGGCACAGCAGATTGTGTATAAGCTGCTGCGGCTGACAGCGCCCCATCTATTTCAGGGGGGAGGTCGGCTTTTGGTGAAATAGAGCCCTCATTGGACCCTTCCTGCACTGGTAGAAATTTTGCAGTCGCACGCTCCCTCGCCTTGCTAGGCTTGCTCTTCTTACCACTGGCGGCAGGACCTACTGGCTCCACCATCTTCCAGTTAGGATTGCCACAACTCTGCAACAGAATACTAAAAAGAAGTAGCGTGGCTACAAATCTTTGAAACTGGGTGTACATGAATACTCATTGATGGATCCGACCGCAGCAAAATCAGCACTTATGCTTAATAATCCAAAAAATTGACAAAAAATTGAATGAAAAAATGGAGTGGAGCAGCGTTGAGGAGGTGCGTACCACTATGTGCTGATTATTGAGGTTGGCGTGAAACTATTTTGTAGTCATTGCAAAAGCGTGGATATTCGCGAAGAAGTGCTGACCAATGTCCAGAAATCTCGTCATCGTAGAATCACCTGCCAAGGCCAAGACCATTGAAGGATACTTGGGAGCAGACTACAAAGTAGCCTCCTGCTATGGTCACATCAGAGACTTGCCCAAGAATAGTAGGGCCATTGACGTGGCACACGACTTCCAGCCTACCTACGAAATCAGTGAGGGCAAGCAACACATTGTCAAAGCACTGAAAGCTCTAGCACACCAAGCAGACTGTGTTTACCTTGCCAGTGATGATGACCGTGAGGGAGAATCCATTTCTTGGCACCTTAAAGAATCCCTGGAGCTCAATGATGCCAAGACCAAGAGAATTGTCTTTAGAGAAATTACCAAGAATGCTATTCTTAATGCCCTAAAGAATCCTAGAGGGATTGACCTAGACCTGGTCAATTCACAGCAAGCCCGGCGGGTGCTAGATCGGCTGGTGGGTTATGACCTGTCACCTATCTTATGGAAAAAGATAAAAAGAGGCCTATCTGCTGGCCGCGTACAGTCGGTAGCCGTGCGCATGGTTGTAGAGCAAGAACGTGCCATTCATGCCTTTCAATCTGTTGCCAACTTTGTGGTCTCTGCCCTCTTTGATCTAGGCAACGATAAGTACTTACAGGCGGAGCTACCGGAGCGCTTCAAGACTGAGGACGCCGCTTATCAGTTTTTAGAACAGTGCAAGGGCGCCACTTTTGCTATCAAGAACCTGGAGAAAAAAGCGGCTAAGAAGTCGCCAGCAGCCCCTTTCACCACTTCTACCTTACAACAAGAAGCCAGCAGAAAACTGGGCTACTCGGTAACTCGCACTATGCTGCTGGCCCAGCACCTCTACGAGGCGGGTAAGATTTCTTACATGAGGACCGACTCGGTGCATTTATCTCAAGAAGCTGTGGCAGGTGCACAGCAGGAGATTTATGCTGCTTATGGTGCTGATTATTTTCAACATAGGGTTTACAAGACCAGGTCAGCAACAGCCCAAGAGGCCCACGAAGCGATTCGTCCTACAGACTTTTCCAAAAGAGTGGCGGGCGAAGATAGTGGAGATCGACGGCTCTATACGTTGATCTGGAAACGGGCCATTGCTTCACAGATGGCTGATGCGCAGCTGGAAAAGACAGTAGCTACGGTGGCTATCTCTACAGTGCCGCATGTGCTAGTAGCCAAAGGGGAGGTGATCAAATTTGAGGGTTTTCTGAAAGTCTACGTGGCTGCACAAGATGAGGAAGAGCTGCCCGATAGCCAGAGTATACTGCCTCCTTTGGCCATAGGCCAGGTACTACCGCTTAACTACATGAAATCCCGGGAGCGTTTTAGCAAGCCGCCTTCCCGGTACACAGAGGCTAGTCTGGTCAAACAGCTAGAGGAGCGCGGTATTGGCCGGCCCTCTACCTATGCGCCTACCATTGCTACCATTCAAAAAAGAGGCTACATCGTCAAGGAAGACCGTGCAGGCAAAGAGCGGGGCTACACAATGCTCACACTACAGAAAGAAACCATCCAACACACCCAGCAGGTAGAGACCGTGGGCATAGAAAAGCAGAAGTTATTTCCTACAGACATTGCCATGGTAGTCAATGACTTTTTGGTGACTCATTTTTCTGACATTACCGATTATGACTTTACAGCCAAAGTAGAGGAAGAGCTAGATGCTATTGCACAAGGCGGTAAGTCGTGGGACAAAATGCTGGCTGAGTTTTACGACGACTTTCACCCGAAGGTGATGCAAACAGATCAGCTTGATCGTACAGCTCTTGGTACCTCTAGGCTACTGGGACGAGTAACGCATACCGGAGAACCCGTCATTGTCAGGTTGGGAAAATACGGCCCTTTGGTACAAATAGGAGAGAATGAAGGAGAAAAAGTACCTAAGTTTGCTAGCCTACAACAAGACCAACGTATTGAAAACATTACGCTAGAAGAAGCCCTTCAGCTTTTTGACCTGCCGCGAGAGATAGGCGCCTTTGAAAGCAGTCCAATAGTGGCGAATACAGGCCGTTATGGCCCTTATGTCAAACACAAGGAGCGTTTTTACAGCTTGGGAAAAGAAGATAATCCATTGACCATTGATGCCGAAAGAGCGATGGAACTCATCCAGGCAAAGCGTAAGGCAGATGCTGAAAAGCTTATTAAACGTTTTGATGACCAACCTGACCTACAGATTCTAAACGGTCAGTGGGGCCCGTATATCAAATCGGGCCGTAAAAATGTAAAGATTCCTAAAGAAGTAGAAGACCCAAGCACGCTCACCTTGGCAGCTTGTCTGGAGTTAGTAGAAAATGCCCCCGCCAAAAAAAATCGCAGCAAGAAGAAGTAGTCAAGTGCTAGCCAGGCTTACGACCATGTACTTAACATAATATATATTATGTAACAAATCAGTGTAAGGATCCCAAGGACACAAAAACCCACGAACATGTGTCTAAACATCAAACAGCTGCTTCGCCGTGCTTCTGCGACACAGAAGGCAATCGTGCAGATCTCCGTTTCATGTAATAAGCTTTCTCTAGGTAAGCAACCCCTATTACGGGGCGCGTTGCTAAATTGACTTATACAACTCGCAGAGATAGTTACAATGTATCATCGTACATTCTAACGTCCCTGTCCCATTTCAGCCCACTTCATTAAACTTGGTGTCACCGCACATCCTTACAATCTTGGGTTGAAACGAGCCAACAACGTCGATTATGCTCTTTTGGGATGCCATCACTTGTTGAATGTCTTTATACACCATAGGGACTTCATCTAAACCCCGAGCCAATGACTTTATCCCCGGAACCACTAATATGGTAGCCAACCATGCGCTTATTCAAGGTACGCTTAGCTTGGGTTCGGGACATAGTCCTACCAGCCCCATGAGCGGCTGAATAAATAGACGCTCTATCGCCTTTTCCCTGCACAATGTAGCCAGGAGTGGCTCCTTTTCTATGTACAATGACCTCATTCCCACGACCATCTTGCTCTTTCCAAGCAAAGTTGTGATGGTTTTCGATCATAGCTACAGGATTAGCTCTCCGCCCTACGGCCATTCGCTCATGAATCTGGTGGTGACAAGCAGAAGCATAGGCGCCAGCGAGATTCATAGCAAGCCAATATTCTTGACCCAATTCCGTATCTAAATCTAACCAAGCCAAATGCCTTGCCTCATAAGGCAGCTTACAATGTTCTATGGCTATACTTGTATAATGATCGGCAATGCCAGCACCCAAACCTCTTGAGCCAGAATGTGACAGAACAGCCAAATACTTACCCCTGGGTAGGCCCAATTCACTGTTTTCCTTTTCAATTTCTGTAACCCCCAGCTCGACGAAGTGGTTTCCACCACCAGAAGTTCCAATTTGCTTGGCCGCACGGTCCTTAAGCCGTCTTAATACGCCTATTTCGTCAAACAAGCTATTGGTAAGTATTTCATGGTCTTGAGGATCTCTGAAAGTATCTCTTCCAAACTTGGTGTTTCGTAGCAGCATCTTTTTAAGCTCCTTCTTTCTATCATAAAGAATCGAATCAGTCATATCATAGATTGTCATGCACATTCGGCATCCTACATCTACACCGACGCCATAAGAAATAACAGCATTTTCAGTGGCCAATACACCACCAATCGGTAGTCTGTAGCCTTGGTGTGCATCAGGCATGAGGGCGCCAGCCTTAGCAATGGGTAATCCGCATGGCAATCCCCATTTGATCCCGTGCCCCTTGCTCAATACCCTTGGCTCCATATACTTTATATGCAACCGGGGTTGCTCGAAGAGATAAAACTGTATCCACTGGATTAATTTAGTTTTTTAGCAGTCGATGAGCAACTTTGTGAAAGTGATGCCCATGTTTACCATATAATGCCTTCTGAAACAAGTTTTTAGTGCTTCTTACCTACTGATTGTTAATAACCTCTATTTCCACTCTAGAAACCCTAATCTTCGGATAGCCTAGCTCTAATTAGTCGCCTCTTTGTTAAGGCTCAACTACCTAAACCCTACGATAATATTAACGAGCGAGAAGGCTACAAAGATGGCGATGTCTATCGTCCAGGAATGGCCACTCATAATTAGGATTTATGGACAACTATACGCCCTCAGCTCGGTAAAAAATAACTACAATACCAAGCGGGCATGATGCAAAGTAGGGTTGCTTAGGCCATATTTCCCCTACTACACTGTTAAGAGGGTGTCAATATTGCTTTGAATAAAGTCAGTTAGGGAAGCACCACGCAGCATATCTTGAGTAAGTAAGGCCAGGCTATAAGCTTGTTGGGCCAGTTTCAGCTGCTTCTCTTCTTTCTTACTCCGCAACAGCTTTTGGACCAGTGGATGATTGGCATTGATGGTGGCTTGCAGCGGAGGTGATGGCTGGTTGGCTTCCCTGGCGCTTGCCATGGTTTGCATTCTCTTCATGAACTCAGGGATGGTGATAGTCACAGGAAGTTCGTCATCAGGCATGGCAACCACGGCCCAAGTAACCTGCTTGTCAGGCACTGCTTTGGCATAAAGCGCTTGAAGTCTCTTTTGTTCTTCCTCAGTCAGAACACTGGCCTGGGTTTCGCCCTTGTCAATAAGCTGTCCAATCGGGTCTGCATCTACCCCCTTGAGTGTGACCTTGTCAAGCTTTTGCTCTAAGAAGTTAATGAAATGTTGATCGATGGGCTGGTCCAATACCAACACATCATATGCTTGCTTTTTACAGGATTGGATGTACCTGTCTTGCTTTTCTGGCTCAGTTGCATAGAGCATTACTAGGTTTTGGTGCTTGTCAGTCTGGTTGGCCTTGGTTTTGGTTTGGTATTCTTCTAGCGTAAAGTATTGCCCAGTTGTGTTTTTAAGCAGTGCAAAATTCCGGGCTTTTTCGTAAAACTTGTCTTCGGTGAGCATACCGTACTTGACAAAAAGTTCTATGCTGCCCCACTTTTCCTCATATGCCTTTCTATTTTTCTTAAACAACTCCTCTAGCTTATCTGCTACCTTTTTAGCAATGTGAGTGTTGATTTTCTTGACGCTGCTATCTGCCTGGAGAGCACTGCGCGACACGTTGAGTGGAATGTCGGGCGAGTCAATGACACCATGCAACAGCATCAAAAATTCAGGCACTACATCTTTGACCTCATTGGTGATAAATACTTGCTTGGCATAGAGCTGGATTTTATTTTGGTGCTGCTCAAAATTTTTAGTGATCTTAGGGAAATACAGCACACCCGTCAGGTTAAAAGGATAGTCTACATTCAGGTGAATCCAAAAAAGTGGGTCTGCTGCGAAAGGATAAAGCTCTTTGTAAAAGGCCAGGTACGCCTCCTCTTTCAACTCACTAGGAGCTTTGGTCCAGATAGGGTGCGTATTGTTGATGATCTTACCATCAAACTCAATGGCTACAGGAAGAAACTTGCAGTATTTAGCCAGAAGCTGCTGTATTTTTTCTTTTTGTAAAAATGCTTCTGCATCCTTAGCCAAATGAAGGACCACGTCTGTACCTACTTCTTTTTTAACAGCGTTGTTAAGCTCAAAATTAGTAGTGCCATCACAAGTCCACTGGACTGCCTCGGCTTCTTTTTGATGCGACTTGGTGATGATCTCTACCTTATCAGCTACCATAAAGGCAGCATAAAATCCTAGCCCAAAAAACCCGATGAGCTGTTGCTGCTGTTCGTGGTCCTTGTGTTGCTCTAAAAATTCTGTGGCACCAGAGAAGGCCACTTGATTGATATATTTCTTGATTTCATCGGCAGTCATGCCAATACCTTGGTCACTGATCGTGATGATTTTTCGCTGCTCGTTGAGGCTGACTTTGACCTGAAGCTGTGTGGTATCTCCTTCATATGTACCCATAGCAGCCAATTGCTTGAGCTTCTGCGTGGCATCTACAGCATTAGAGACGAGCTCTCTAAGAAACACCTCTTGGTCTGAGTACAAAAATTTTTTGATGATAGGAAAAATGTTCTCGGTATGGACAGAGATCGTGCCTTTTTCGTTCATGGTCTTGTATTAATGATGAATAAAAATATATAACCTGTCAGCTAGAATTTCTCTTTTTGTATTTTCAAATTACCCTCGGGAGCATCCAAATCCTTGCAGCGCGAAAGTTGTTCCAAAATAGGTATGGGGAAAAAGCGTGCGCCATCTTGGCAGCAGATTAGACAAATTGTTTGGGCGATAGATCTGATTATTCAGTTAATAGCACCGATCTCCCGTGCAAATCCATCCTAAAACAGGTAGTCTGTTGACGTGCTTTCTCGACCCGATCTACCCGCTATAACTAGCAAACAACTGCATCACAAATTAGGACTTGCAGCACTTACTGTGGTTTCATTGACCTATTGAGTAATTAAGCCAACTGATGACACATCACTGAATTATTTATTGTTTTCCTCTGCTAGCTGCTGATAGCCTTCGTAGCGCGAGGCAGCAATTTCTCCTTTCGCTAGAGCTTGGAGAACAGCACAGTCTGGCTCATGCTGATGCGCACAGTTGCGGAACTTACAATCGGCAGCACGACTTCGCAACTCTGGAAAGCAGTGGCTCAAGGTTTTCTTTTCTATGGCATAGGGTATTAACGTTTGTATACCAGGTGTGTCGATCACAAAGGTGCTAGGCGACACTTCAAACAGGGCTGTATAAGTGGTCGTGTGCTGCCCCTTTTGAGAAAATTGCATAGCAGGGGCTACAGCTTGGTTTGCCGCTGGGAAAATGGTATTGACAAGGGTAGACTTGCCTACTCCTGAATGACCTGACAAGAGAGAGACCTTGCCTAACAACACTTGACAAAGAGAAGCTAGGTGCTGTTGCGTATGAGCAGAGACAGCCAAGGTGACATAACCCAGTTTTTCGTATAGTCTTTTTATGTGTTCTAGTACTTCTTGCTGTACTGTGTCCAACAAATCTATTTTATTGAACACGATGACCGGCGGGATTTCAAATGCTTCTGCCACTACTAAAAATCGGTCGATAAAACTTAACTGGGTAGGGAAAGTTACAGCAGTCACAACAAGGAGGGCTTGGTCGATATTGGCTGCTAAGAGCTGCCCACAAGATTTCCTGTAAGGAGCTTGGCGGATCAGGTAATTTCTCCGGGGGATTATTTTTTGAATAACACCGGTTGCCTGGGATTTTTCTGGCTCAAATTCCACTTCATCGCCTACCACCACAGGGTTTGTAAGTTGGGGGACATAAAGTCTGAGCTTGCCCCTGAGCTGACACGCATAGCACAGACCGTCTTCGCCTTTTACTTGGTACCACGCGCCAGTGGCTTGGATGACTCTCCCTTTGATCATAGGTGCACCAGACTGCATGGTAGTGGATGAAGATAGCATATCCAAACCATAGCTGTGTGTACGTCTTTGCTATGAAAAAAATTATGTACAACTTGGCGCATTAGTTCTTCGAATTACCACCTGCCGGGTTAGCCTATGACCACTTCTACAAAAGCAAAGCAATCGTCTCCAAAGCCCGCACAAGACTTATACGGACACGATCAGGTAGAGGTGCTGGGCGCTCGGGAGCACAACCTCAAGAACATTGACGTCACCTTTCCGAGAAGCAAGCTGGTCGTTATCACAGGCGTCAGTGGAAGTGGCAAGTCTTCGCTTGCTTTTGATACAATCTATGCAGAAGGGCAAAGGCGCTATATGGAGAGCTTTTCCTCCTATGCCCGCAGCTTCATTGGCAATATGGAACGCCCTGATGTAGACAAAGTCAATGGCCTGAGTCCTGTCATCGCCATCGAACAAAAGACTACTTCCCGCAACCCTCGCTCTACGATAGGTACAGCCACAGAAATCTACGATTTCTTGCGGTTACTATTTGCCAAGACAGCTGAAGCTTATTCTTACCTGAGTGGCAAAAAAATGCGCAAGCAGACAGATGAGCAAATTCAAGCACACATACTGCAAGCTTTTGAAGGGCAAAAAATTATCCTCCTCGCCCCAGTTATAAAAGGCAGGAAGGGGCACTATAGAGAGCTCTTTCAACGCATTAGCAACCTAGGTTTTAGTAAGGTTAGGATAGATGGAGAGATCAAATCTCTAACGCACAAAATGCAGGTAGATCGCTACAAGACGCATGACATTGAGGTGGTCATTGACCGCCTACTAGTGAGCCAGAAAGATCAGCAGCGACTACGGGAATCTTTGGGTACTGCTTGGCAGGAAGGCAAGGGAACTATCATACTACAAGACGAGACGGGCGCACTGCACCACTTTTCTAAATTGCTCATGGACCCAGAAACAGGCCTTTCTTATGACGAACCTGCGCCCAATACTTTCTCCTTTAATTCGCCTTATGGAGCTTGCCCTACCTGTAGCGGATTGGGCGAAATGGTCAAACTGGACATGGATGCCCTGATTCCAGACAAAAAAATAAGTATTAGCCAAGGTGGCATTGCGCCTTTGGGAACTTATAGGGATGTAATGATCTTCAAGAAGATCGAAGCAGTGCTCAAAAAGTACCAATGCAGCATTTCCATGCCTATCCAGGATTTACCGGCACCAGTGCTGCAAGCTGTGTTGCACGGGGATGGTTCTAGAGTAGAAATAGCTTCGGTGAAATATCAGGCAACGACTTGGAGTGCGCGTTTTGAAGGCGTAATTGAATTTCTTGCCCAACAAAAGGAGCAAGGAGCAGACGGAAGGAAATCACCTGGCAAGACATTTGATCATGCGGTAGTATGTCCTGACTGTCAAGGAACAAGGCTCAAAAAAGAAGCGCTATATTTTAGAATTGCTGACAAAAATATTGCCTCGCTGACTACCATGGATATGCAGCAACTGTATGATTGGTTCAGCACCTTGGCGCCTAGACTCAATAAAAAACAACAACAAATTTCTGGAGATTTGGTCAAAGAAATTTGCAAGCGCATCCGCTTTTTGCTTGATGTGGGGCTCCCATACCTACATCTTAACAGGCCTTTAAAAACCTTATCTGGCGGAGAGTCCCAACGTATCAGGCTAGCCACGCAAATAGGTACACAACTCGTAGGGGTACTCTACATCCTAGATGAGCCTAGCATTGGCTTGCATCAGCGCGATAACATGCGTTTGATAAATTCACTGAAGAACCTTAGAGACCTGGGTAACTCTGTAGTGGTGGTAGAGCATGACAAGGACATGATGCTGAACGCAGACTATATCTTAGACATAGGCCCCGGTGCTGGCCAGCACGGGGGCCACGTAGTGGCTGCAGGTCCGCCTACTCTGTTTCTTCAGCAAGGCAGCAGTACAGCAGCGTTCTTACGTGGTGAATCTCAGATAGTCCTCCCCAGCCACAGAAGAAAGGGGAATGGGCAGTACCTGACCGTCAAAGGCTGCCGGGGTAACAATCTCAAAAACATCACGCTAAGCATTCCTCTAGGAAAGCTGGTATGTATTACAGGAGTTTCTGGCAGTGGCAAATCCAGTCTCATCCATGAAACGCTTTTCCCTATCCTCCAGCAGCACCTTTACAAGAGCTATGTTACCTCCCTATCCTACGACTGGATAGAGGGATTGACACACATCGACAAAGTAGTAGAAGTAGACCAAGCGCCTATTGGAAAAACACCCCGTTCTAATCCAGCCACGTACACAGGGGTATTTGCAAACATTCGGACACTATTTTCCCAAATACCTGAGGCTAAAATTAGAGGCTACCAGGCTGGTAGGTTCTCTTTTAATGTAAAAGGTGGCCGGTGCACGACTTGCGAAGGAGCAGGTATGAAAGTAATCGAGATGGACTTTTTACCGACTGTGCACGTTCCTTGTGAAACCTGCCAGGGGAAGCGCTACAACCGAGAAACACTAGAGGTCAAGTACAGAGGCAAGTCGATTTCAGATGTCCTGGAAATGACTGTTCGTAACGCAGTCGAGTTTTTTGAGCCCTATCCTACAATTCTCAGACAGATAACTACCTTGGCAGAAGTGGGTCTAGAATATATTACATTGGGGCAGCATGCCACTACACTATCAGGTGGGGAAGCACAACGGGTCAAGCTGGCTACTGAGCTTTCTAAAAAGGATACCGGAAAAACCCTTTACATCTTGGACGAGCCTACAACAGGCCTTCATTTTCAAGATATCCAACAGCTCTTGGAGGTGCTCAACAAACTGGTAGAAAAAGGTAATACAGTGCTGATTATTGAGCACAATATGGATGTCATCAAAGTGGCAGACTACATTATCGATATAGGACCTGAAGGCGGTCAAAATGGGGGAGAAATTGTGGTAGAGGGGTCGCCTGAAACAGTGGCTACACATTCCCAAAGCCACACAGCCTACTTTCTCAGGCAAGAACTCCAATCACAACAGGCTACCAAACACTGCTGAAGGGATTCGACAAAAAAATCGGCTTAATTCTCAACAAGGTGCTATGCTGATATTACCCTAAATGCTAAGGTATGCACGACATCTTTGTGAAGGACGATAGTGGCTTCATGAGCACCCAGTTCCTTGATAGGTTTACCAAAGCTAATATCTTTGTGGTCCACAAAGATATGCTGGGCCTCGAGGGCATTGGCCAGCTGTGCGGGGGTAATTGATCCAAATATTTTACCACTGTCTCCTGCTTTGGCTGTAATTTCGATAGTAAGACGACCAAGCTGCGCAGCTATGGCCTCAGCTTCCTCTCTCAGCTTGGCTATTTTGTAGGCAACCTGTCGAGCATTTTCTAACGCAACTTTTTTGTTGACTTCGTTTGCTACAACGGCAAAGCCTTGAGGAATTAAGTAGTTTCTTCCATACCCTGGCTTCACTTTTACAATATTGTTTTTGTGGCCTAGCCCTTTGAAATCTTGATTCAGGATTACTTCCATGGTTGGGTTGAGGATATTCTAGCTACTTCAAATTATCTGCTACATAGGGCAAGAGTGCCAACTGCCTAGCTCGTTTGACGGCTGTGGCTAACTTCTTCTGGTATTTGAGGCTATTTCCAGTAAGACGACGAGGTAAAATCTTACCCTGTTCGTTTAGGAATCTCATCAAGAAGTCTGTGTTCTTGTAATCCACATACTTAATGCCAAGCTTCTTGAAACGGCAATATTTCTTGCCCAGATTCTTTCTTTGTACAGATTCATTCACTAAGGTCATGCTGCTTCTTTTTTCTTAGGCTCAGTTTTTTTATCCCATACGCCGCTTCTTTTCTTGTCATTGTATTCGACCCCATGCTTTTCTAAAGCAAATGTCAAAAAGCGAATGATTTTTTCTTCCCTCCTATACTCGGTTTCTAGCGCGCTGATCACGTCCGGGGCGGCCTTAAATTCAAACCGGTGGTAGACACCCGTAGACTTGCGCTGGATGGGATAGGCGAGTTTTTTTACCCCTATTTTATCTTCATGAGCTATCTCGGCTTTTTTTTCCTGCAGAAAGCTCCTGAACTTGTCAATCGTAGCTTGTAGCTGCTCCTCAGATAAAACCGGGGTCAACACAAACATCGTTTCGTAATTTCTTAATTCCACGCTAATATTATTTGATAAAATGGTGCTGCAAAATTAGGAATTTTAGCTCCGAAGTCAAGATTTTTTTTCCGCTAACTTCAGTGCGGCTAAAAGACGTGTTCCGAATGTCAAAATCAATTCAACAAGCATAAACATCTTGAATCTGGCGACCTGCATAAGTAGGACTAAGTTCTACATCACTTCTGGAGGAGAATAACAGCTTAAGATCTTTATCATTGGCACTGAGCTCCAGTCTTTATTGCACTTCCCTTCTGACTGCTTCTGAACTACCTTCTCCAAGCATCAGCGTGATCCGCCACAAAATATAGTAAACATGCCATCATAGCGATCTGCGGAGTCCGATCTATGTTGAAGAAGTAAATTGTTGTCTTTGTCGAAGAGATAGAGATGTGCAACTCGGTGAAGCCTACCCAGTCTATGAATTTCTTTTCTCGATAACACTGCACCGGTGAGATCTCTATATAGTCGCCCCTTAACAAAGGGAAATTTCATTGCCTACTATGCGATAAGGAATATTTTTTGAATATTTTACCCAAAATAGCGTAGCAAAAAACGCAAGGAAAGGATAAATTTAGTTCAAA
>JBJORC010000006.1:0-13148 GCA_046049605.1 Bacteroidota bacterium | reverse complement strand
AATGATACACATCGCATATTGAGCGCAAACATCGCTTTTTTTCTTCTCACAGCTCCTCATCAGCTAGATAACCTATTCGTCAATCTTTAAAAATTGAATTATGAGCACAAGCAGAAAAACTTTGTCCCCTACACCCAATTCTCAGGCTTGGGCAATTATTATCCTGCTAACAATTATTCTGGCAACGATCTACCTCAATAGGATAAACACCGTTATCTCCATCTCTGAGCGCAGATTCGAGACCATGATGCTAAAAGGTGAGATCAAAGAGGTAGTGTTGATCGTTAATAAAGACCTTGTTGAGATCACACTAAAGCCAGAAGTATTAGAGCAGGAGCCCTACAAAAGCGAGTTGGAGAAACACAATTATTTGGCTGCGAAACATAGCCCTGTCTATACTTTTAGGACTCCTTCTGTACGCGTATTCAACGATAACTTCAAGGCACTAGAGGCCAAGATGACGCCAGATAAGAGAATAGGATACACTACCAAAGAACCTTATGATATTGCAAGTCTCATCAACTGGGGCTTTGGTTGTTTTCTTATTTTTGGGTTCTGGTTTTTGATGCGCCGGATGTCAGGCGGGGGGCCAGGCGGGCAAATCTTTAGCATCGGAAAGTCAAAAGCGGCTCTTTTTGACGCAGAAAAGAGTGTAAAGGTGACTTTTAAGGATATAGCTGGCCTCCACGAAGCCAAAGAAGAGGTGATGGAGATTGTAGAGTTCCTTAAGACCCCTGAAAAGTTTACCAAACTAGGGGGGAAAATACCCAAAGGAGCTTTGTTGATAGGTCCTCCAGGCACTGGCAAAACTTTGTTGGCCAAAGCAGTAGCGGGAGAGGCCGGCGTACCATTCTTTTCTCTATCAGGGTCAGATTTTGTAGAAATGTTTGTGGGGGTAGGCGCAGCACGCGTTAGAGATCTGTTTAATCGAGCCAAAGGAAAGGCGCCCTGCATTATTTTTATCGATGAGATCGATGCTGTTGGCAGGTCAAGAGGACGCGGACAAATGCCTGGTGGCAATGATGAGCGAGAAAATACACTGAATTCATTGCTGGTAGAAATGGACGGCTTTGCCACTGACTCCGGAGTCATCATCCTGGCTGCTACCAACAGACCTGATGTACTTGACGAGGCACTCCTGAGGCCTGGCCGATTTGACCGACAAATCAGCCTCGATAAGCCAGATATTCTTGACAGAGAAGCAATTCTGAAAGTGCACAGTAAGGCTATAAAACTGGCCCCAGATGTAGATGTTACCAAGCTAGCAGCACAGACGCCTGGCTTTGCTGGTGCAGAACTTGCCAATGTTTGTAACGAAGCTGCACTCATTGCTGCTCGGAAGCACAAGCAAAAAGTAGATATGGCTGACTTTCAGGATGCTATTGATCGCGTGATTGGTGGTTTAGAAAAAAAGAACAAGATCATATCGCCCCAAGAAAAAGAAATTGTGGCCTACCATGAGGCGGGTCATGCTGTGACAGGCTGGTTTCTAGAGCATGCGCACCCACTTGTTAAAGTAAGTATTGTTCCTAGAGGGGTCGCTGCTTTGGGTTATGCACAGTACCTACCCAAAGAGCAGTTCTTATACCAAACAGAGCAGCTACTGGACGAGCTATGTATGTCACTTGGAGGTAGGGCAGCAGAAGAGCTCACCTTTGGTAAGGTATCTACAGGGGCCTTGCGTGACCTAGAAAAGGTAAGCAAGATGGCTTACAGTATGGTGAGCATCTATGGCATGAACGATAAAATTGGCAATATCTCTTTCCATAATCCTCAACAAGGTGAGTATAGCTTTACCAAACCTTATTCTGAATCTACGGCCAAGATCATTGACGAGGAAGTGAGAGGCATGATAGAAAAATCTTATACGCGCGCCAAAGAATTATTACACACTAAAAAGCAAGAGCTAGAAACCATAGCACAGGCATTATTGGAAAAAGAAGTTATATTTCAGAAGGACCTGGAGCAGATGATTGGCAAACGGCCTTATAGCAAAGAAAAGCAAGAAGATTCTGCGAAAAAGACCAGCATGGACATTGAAAAAGCAGGCGATACGCCAGACATTGAAGGGGCTTAGGCACAGTGGTAGCGATTTCCCTCATGGCCAAGGGACTGGATGCTGTACGACCACATGTACTCGTCCCTTAAAAATCATAGAAAACTCTGCCTAGTCGCCCCTTAACGCATAGTATGCAATGAAATTTTCTTTTGTTAAGGGGCGACTATTTAAAAGATCTCCTTCACGAAAAATGACGGTACACTTGATGTATTATTGTTTCTAGACTACCTTTGGAAGCATAGCTGATCCAAAAAAGAAACACCATGCGTGAGGGTAATATTGTCGTACATGTTAAAGACAAAGAAACGATCGATAGGGCTTTAAAAAGATTTAAAAAAAAATTTGAAAAGGTGGGTGTACTGAAAAACCTTCGCAAAAGGATGTTCTACAAAAAGCCTTCCATAGAACAAAGAGAGGAACGGCTAAAAGCCATCTATAAGCAGGAGATGCAAACCAAGGCAAATGCATAACCTCCATAGGATAAGTGGTTATCTTCTTAAGCATACCATCTATCCATGATTTCTGCGTTTATACAATACCTCGTCAGTGAAAAGCGCTTGAGCCAACATACTGCCCGGGCATATGAGACGGACCTGAAGCAATGTGTATCTTTCCTGCATGTCCTTGCTCCCGATAGTCAGCTGGAAAAAGCTAACCACCGAACACTGCGCGCATGGGTCTTAACTTTGGCTCAACAAGGATTGAGCAATCGTTCAATCAATAGAAAAATTGCTTCACTCAAGGCTTTTTATAAGTTTCTATGTGTCAAAGCTTACGTTGCACAGAACCCCACCCTCCAGCTTAGTACACTCAGACTAAAAAGTGACCTGCCTGTCTTTCTCAAAGAGCAGGAGCTGCTTGATTTGTTAGACAATCATTTATTTGAGGATACGTTTGAAGGCTGGCGCAACAAGCTAGTACTAGAATTGCTGTATGGCACAGGCATACGCCTGGCTGAGTTGCTGGCGCTTCATGACGAAGCTGTTGACTTGTATGACAGCACGATAAGAGTCCTGGGCAAGGGTAAAAAAGAAAGGACCATCCCATTTCCTAAAAGCTTACGGCAGGTTATTGAACGATACAGGGACTGCAGGGCTACGAAAACTAGTAATCATAGTGGATTGCTTTTGGTTACCACCGCAGGAAAACCTTGCTACCCTATGCTGATATATAGATTGGTGAACAAGTACCTGCGTGCTTACACCCATGCAGACCGATACAGTCCGCATGTACTACGGCATACTTTTGCTACTCACTTATTGAACAGGGGGGCTGACTTAAAGGCCATCAAAGACCTACTAGGCCATGAGAGCTTGGCAACTACCCAACTCTACACCCACCACTCACTCAAAAGATTGCAAGAAGTATTTAAGCAAGCCCATCCCAGGGCCTGATACAAAGCTAGCTCAAAAATAAGCACTTCTTCTCTCCGGCACATGCATATCCCCCTTTTATCACTTATCATCTGGCTGCCCATCGGTAGCCTATTCTTTTTACTGCTCCTGCCTTCCTCTCGGCAGCATATTTTTCGATACATCACTCTGGGCACTACACTTTTACAAGGACTGGGTATCGGGTGGGTCTTAATACATGGATTGGCCAACACCCCGGTAGAGCGGTTTTCCTGGATGCGTTTGGACCTGGGCAACTCAGGCGTACTGTCAGTAGACTACCTAGTGGGCATAGATGGACTAAACATCGGCCTTATTCTACTGTCTGCCCTGATTCTGACTATGGGAGTCATTGCCTCTTGGCATATCCAAAAATACATCAAGGCCTACTTCGCCCTTTACCTACTGATGGACACTCTAATCATGGGCAGCTTCTTGGCATTGGATTTTATGCTGTTCTACCTATTCTTTGAAGTGGCCCTACTACCTATCTATTGTTTTATTAGCATTTGGGGAGGGCCTCGACGCACACAAGCTGCTACCAAATTCTTACTATACACCTTGCTAGGTACTATAATCATCTTGATGGTACTGATCGGATTGGGGCTATCTGTATATGATCCTGTAGCAACAGGCTTGCATATAGGCCTATTGACACCAGGCGAAAAACCAAGCATCGAGCAGATCAACGCTGTACAAAGGCTGGTGCAAGCCCACGCAATACCCCCCCAGGATATCGTGCACTCCTTGAACATCATGCTCATGACTGATGTCAATAACTTTATTCCTGAGTCTGTCTTTGGACTACTAAGTGGGCAATTAATTGGGGGACAGGCTGCACGACTCATGGCATTTCTGGGCCTGGCAATTGGTTTTCTAATCAAGCTTGCTGCTGTTCCTTTTCATAGCTGGCTTCCTGACGCGCATGTAGAAGCTCCTACACCCATCTCTGTAATACTAGCAGCTATCCTACTAAAGGTAGGAGGCTATGGTTTGCTGCGAACGGCCTACAATATTTTTCCAGAAGGGGCTATCTACTATTCCTTTGGGATTGGCGCACTTGGTGTGTGTGCTATTATCTATGCGGCCCTGACTGCATTGGCTATGCATGACTTAAAGAAAATGATTGCCTATGCCTCTATAGCACATATGGGTTTTGTGCTCCTGGGCCTTGCGTCACTGACGCATGAGGGGCTACATGGTGCTCTGTACCAAATGGTTAGTCACGGACTAATCGTTGCCCTACTTTTTGGGATTGTTGGCGTACTTCAAGATAGGACGCAGGACAGGAGCATTGAGAGCTATAGCGGGTTGGCTACTAAAATGCCCTATTACTCCACTATCGCTGTGGTGAGCTTTTTTGCTGCTCTGGGGTTACCTGGTTTCTCAAGCTTTATTGCTGAATTGTTGGTGCTGATAGGGGTGTTTCAGTCCGCTTTCTTACCAAGATGGATGGGTATGGTAGGGGTAGTGGGTATCCTACTCAACGCTGTTTACTTAGTGTGGACAATTCAGAGGGTATTTTTTGGAAGCTTTTCTTTGCGCTACCCTAGCCGGCAATCTGCACTTAAAGACCTGCATGCAAGGGAATATATCCTTTTCGTACCACTTCTAATTCTAATTTTCCTTTTGGGTATCTGTCCGCAGTTGCTATTAGATCTGACCACGGACTCAGCCGGCCAGCTGGTGACTAGAGTGCATACCGTAGGAAGAGAAAACTTAGACGCCATTTTTCCTTAAGCGAGAAAAAAATCTACCGCATCAATTCCTCATGCTGCATAACACTACTGTCCTCGGGGATATAAAGCTCGTCTAGTAGCTGATGCATCTTAACTGCATGTGCTACAGAGTCATCTGTATAGAACCGTAACTCAGGCACCTTGCGCAGTTTATGCCCAATTCGGTTTCCTAGAATTTTTCTGAGTGCCCCCTTTTGTTGCTCAACTTTTGCCAGCATACCGGCACTGTTTGTATTAAGGATAAAGCTCAGGTAGACTTTAGCAAGCTCCAGGTCAGGACTCATGCATACTTCTGTGACAGTAACCATGATGTTACCCAATAGCCTAGAAGTTTCTTGCAAAAAAATCTCTCCCAATGTCTTTTGAAGGAGTCTAGCTATTTTTTGTATTCTTACCGGTTGTGCCATGATTTGATCGGTGTATTATTCCAAAGAGTTAACAATAGGAACAAAGGACTCTGCTTCCAAGGAAGCTTTCCCTATCAGCCCTCCATCTACATCGGGACAAGCAAAGAAAGTGCGCGCGTTTTGCGCATTACAACTCCCTCCGTACAAAATAGGAATACTTTGAGCAATTTCCTTTCCATATTGATGAGCTATTACACTCCTGATGGAATTGTGCATAGCTTGTACTTGAGCTGGTGCTGGCGTACTGCCAGTACCAATGGCCCAAACAGGCTCATAGGCAATGACAACTTGTGCTATCTGTGCGGCAGAAAGACCGAATAGGCTTGTGGAAAGCTGTTCTCTCACAAAAAGTTCTTGATGTCCTGCTGCTCGGGTCTGTTTACTTTCTCCACAACAAAAGATAGGCCGAAGGCCACTCATGAGGGCTATGGTAACCTTCTGAGCCAATAGTGCGCTATCTTCACCAAGATACTTTCTTCTTTCACTGTGTCCGACTAGGACAAAGCTTGCGCCTACAGACCGCAGCATAGGGGCTGCGATCTCTCCTGTAAAGGCTCCAAAAGCATGCTCATGACAGTTTTGTGCTCCTATATGAATATTCCCAGACGTAGGAAGTAGCTTCCTGATTGCATCCAGATGGATAAAAGGAGGGAGCAGAACGACGTGGACTGTATGTTTCACTGGCTTATACATCATCTGAATGATCCTGGTAGCAAGATGTAACCCTTCGCCAAAGTCCTTATGCATTTTCCAGTTGGCAACAACTATTTTCTGACGCATGTGTGTAAGCCTTAATCTAAGGAAGTAACCTGCTGCCAGGAGTGGTAATTTCTTCTTTCTGCATCAAACTTCAACAATACGAACAACATGATTGAAAATGACCACAAGGAAGAACCGCCATAACTGATGAACGGCAGCGGAATGCCAATCACAGGCATTATCCCGATAGTCATGCCAATGTTAATCATAAAATGAAAAAACAATATGGAGGCTACTGCATAGCCATATACCCTTGCAAACCGCAGCCTTTGTCGCTCTGCGATATAGAGTATCCTTGATATCATCCCTAAAAAAATGCCAATTACCAGCAACGCCCCAATCCACCCATACTCCTCTCCTATCGTACAAAAAATAAAATCAGTGCTCTGCTCCGGCACGAAGCCATATTTTGTTTGGCTGCCTGCAAGGAAGCCCTTGCCCCAAAGTCCTCCAGAGCCAATGGCTATTTTAGATTGGGTCACATTCCAACCAATCCCTAGAGGGTCAACATTAGGGTCAAAAAGTGCCTTGATCCTATTTTGCTGATGGGGTTTTAGCATTTTCTCAAAAAAAAGATTAGATCCTTCGATCAGCACCAGTGTGCCTAACGTCACCAACACAACAAGCATGATCTTCTTCAAGGTTCTTCTCACTAAACCGATCAGGATAAGTGCCCAACTGAGTGTGCCAATAATCAAGTAGATATGAGGGACTAAAAATGTTAAAACAGAGATGGTTACCATGTAAATGCCTGCCAAAAGAAGCCATGGAGAAAGCCCTTCTCGATAAAACACAATGACAAAAGCAATGAAAACTAAACCGGAACCTAGATCGCCCTGCAATAAGATAATGATTACAGGAAACAGTATAAAACCTAATAATATAAGCTGGGGCTTCAGTCTGGTAAGTTGTGTATTGGCTTCATCTACATACTTCGCAATGGCCATAGCACAAGCCAACTTAGCTAACTCAGAAGGTTGCCCCCCCCACTGGAGCCATGCTCTATGCCCTCCTATACTGATCCCCCAAAATAATGTGCTAAGCAGGAGTAAGATGGTAAGACCGTAAAAAGCATATGCCAAAGACTGGTAAAATCTTGCCTCAAAAAATAAGGAAATAAAAAATATAAAAATGGTAGTTGTAATCCATAGAAACTGCTTACCTGCACTTCTAGATATATCGAACAAGCCATGGCCACACGCCGGTTCGTAGCTAACAGCGTAGATGTTGACCCAACCGAAGACGACCAAACTGGCGTATAAAACTAAAAGCAGCCAGTCAATCTGAGCGAATATGTTGCTTTTTGTTCTCAATGAAAAAAATCTCCTTGAAGTACGTAGTCTTGCATCCAAGACCGACTAATGGTCCCCTGAAGGTATTTCTCTATAAGCAGACCGGCGATAGCAGCAGCGGCCCGCGAGCCCCAACCAGCATTCTCAACATACACAGCTAGCGCTATTTTAGGATTTTTGCTAGGAGCAAAAGCTATGCAAACAGAGTGGTCTTCGCCATGTGGATTTTCTGCAGTACCTGTTTTAGCACAGATAGCTATCCCCTCGATGCGTGCACGCCATGCCGTTCCTCCTTCTACCGCCCCTTGCATAGCATTGGCTATAAATTCAAAGTGTGCTCGATCAATAGCCACCTCATGTTTATCTTCCTCCTCTGGGAGCATGGATTGTGCTCCTATCTGCTTGACCAAGTGAGGGGTATAGTAGTAACCCCGATTAGCAACAATGGCAGCAAAGTTGGCCATCTGCAAAGGCGTAATAAGCAACTCTCCTTGGCCAATATCTAACGACCTAATTGTGGAGGCTTTCCAACGTCCTTTCCCGTAGCGCCTATCATAAAACTGAGCATCTGGCACAAAACCACTCTTTTCGCCTGGAAGGTCTATGCCGAGTGCGGTGCCCAAACCAAACCTCTTGAGATAGCCGCACCATTTTTCAAGCCCTAGTCGCGTGTCTTCATAGGAGTTCTTGGAGACTTTTTGATTGACAATATTTCTAAAAACGTGATAGAAGTAGGGATTGCAAGAATGCTGGATAGCTTGATGTAAGCTTAAAGGGGAGGGATGTGGGTGGCAGTTGAGCAGTTTCTTGTTGCAGATATAGGAGGTATCCGTGCAAACCACCTTCTCTTGTAGGGCAATCAGCGCTTGGTGGAGCTTAAAAATAGATCCTGGAGGATACATAGCCATGATGGGCCTATGAAAAAGAGGGGCGAGTGTGTCTTGTTCTAAGGCAACAAAGTGGTTACTAACGTCTTTTTCTGTCAGCAGATTAGGATTGTAAGAGGGACTAGATACCAAGGCTAAAATTTCACCTGTTTGGGGTGCTAGGGCCACAATGCTCCCAAGTTTATTTTCCATAAGCTGCTCACCATACATCTGCAATGCAGCGTCTATGGTAGTTATGAGGTCTTCCCCAGGCACAGATACTCGGTCCAAGGCTCCTTCTTTGAAACTGCCTTGGGCTATTCCCTGGGCATTGCTCACCTGATACCTAATACCACGCTCGCCCCTCAAGACTTTTTCATAACTTTTTTCTAAGCCACTGATGCCAATCATATCCCCCTGCTTGTAGTAATGTGGCCTATCTGCAGCAAGCTGCTGAGGGCCTATTTCACCAACATATCCTAAGGTGTTGGCTAGGATAGGCATGGGGTATTGTCGTACCGTGCGTGCCTGCACAAAGAATCCTGGGTATTCAACAACATGATCTTGGGTCTCAGCCCATTTTTCTTGGGATAAGTTTTTGATAAAAAAAGAGGGTTTGACATAAGAGTAGGCCTTGGCTTTTTGAAAGGCTCCATCAAAAGTTTGAAGACTAATACCGAAATCTTGGCAAAAGGCTAAGGTGTCGAGGTGCTTCACCTCCTTAGGAATCACCATCAAATCATAGATAGGGACATTGCAGGCTAAAAGATCCCCATGCCTATCGTAAATAACACCCCGATAAGGATGCTCTACCACAGGCCGGATGATATTCTTTTCCGCGGAAATTTTATATTCATCACTCAGGACCTGTATGAAGAATAGCCTTGCAAGAAAAATAAGCCCTACAAGGATAAAAGTTACACGGATAATATGGCCTCTATGCAATTGCATTACTTCTTTCTTACCAAAAGTATAATGCTTTGTGTCAATAAAACAGTGGTATACGTCAGCAAGGTACTGAAGACCACTTTGCGCATTGCCACAAAGAATAGCATGGTGGTACCAGCATCTAAGAAAAATAAAGCAGTGTGGTGCATGCCTATGAGTATCAAAGAAAATATGGAGAACCGCTTCCAACCTAGGTTGCTTAGTGTAGGCTGTGCAGCTCCCTCGTAGCCACTAGCAGGCAAAATTAGCTTCAGCAAGAAGGTCCTACTATAGACCACAAGTACTGAGGAAAATGCATGGGCACCCGCACTACCATAAAGTATATCTACAAGCAGCCCAACTGCAAAGCTTACTAACAAAATTAGGGGAAAGCCTTCCTGTCGCCGAGGAAGCAGTAAGAGAAAAGCTACGTAGATAAAACAAGAGGCAGTGTGATACAGAATGATGAATGGCGAAAAAGCCAACTGCAGAGTGATATAGAGCACAAAATTGGCCAACTGCCCCAATTTGCTAACCTTACTCATAGAGCGCTTTGGTATGTTGCTCTAAATATTCTTTTTCTAGTTTCCAATCATTCTTCACTACATAGACGTGCTGAAGTGTACTAAAGTCAGTACTAAGATGGAGCTCAATATCATAGAAAGGGGCTTCTTTTCTGAGTTTTGCCTGCTTGATATGGCCAATCAAAACCCCTACAGAGAAAGTAGCATTGTAGCCTGAGGTGACTACTGTATCTCCAGGTTCAACGGGCACATGCCTGGGTACATATAACATCTGTGCTCGCAAAGGATCACTACCTGGCCATTGTACCGTACCGAGCACCTTTGAGTTTGATATCCTAGCAGATACCTGCATAGCAGTGTGTAACAAGGAAGTGACAGTAGCAAACCGATCAGAAACCGCCTTGACCCTGCCTACAATTCCTGCAGCACTTACTACACCCATGCCAGGCGCTACCCCATGCATTGCCCCCTTATTAAGCGTAAGGTAATTTTTAGTATTAACCACTGAATTGTTGATGACTTGAGCAGGGATGAGATGATAGGGCGCAGCAACATCTGACTGGACTACTGGCTCTGCCGCTTGCAAAAGCTTACCTCTTAACATCGCATTCTCATGCAATAGCTCTTCGTTTTCTTCTTTCAGTATGGGATAATTTTTCACGGAATTGATAAAGTTTTGAACATTTCCTACAACATAAGAGGCAGAAGCTTTGTCAAGCTTGTCATTAACAATAAGGAACATGCTCATGAATTCTAGTAGTGCAAAAACTATAAAGCACCTATATGCATGTAAAACATAAAGCAACCTTTTCATAAGGACACGCGCATTGTCTTTGCTCTTGAATGATGCTGACTAGCTTGCTCGAAAGCAGCGCGCTTGGAATATACGCTGCGATAAGGTAGCACGGTGGGCAACTACGGACTGCAGTGAACAATCTAAATCAAGCATTCGGGCTTTAAAGTTACTGCAAGGCATCCGTGCTAGGTCATTAACACACCTTTATAGGCCTCTAAATTTTTCAAGGCAATGCCCGTGCCCCGCACCACTGCCTGGAGCGGTTCTTCAGCTATATGTACAGGCAGCTGGGTTCTTTGCGCCAGTCTTTTATCAAGACCTCGTAAAAGTGCTCCCCCACCTGTAAGATATATGCCGTTACCATAGATATCTGCGGAAAGTTCAGGAGGGGACATTTCTAGCGCCTTTAAGATAGCTTCTTCAATCTTGAGAACGGATTTCTCTAGCGCTAGGGCGATCTCTTTATGGTTTACCAGGACAACTTTGGGGATACCAGTCATCAAATCTCTACCACGCACCTCAAAGTTATCAGGAGGTGTATCTAGCTCTGTCAACACAGCCCCCACACCAATTTTGATTCTCTCAGCAGTTCGCTCTCCGATAAGTAGGTTGTGCTTTCTACGCATATGGTCTAGGATATCATTACTAAAGACGTCTCCCGCAATTCTTATAGACTGATCACACACAATACCTGAAAGCGCAATGACAGCAATTTCTGTTGTCCCACCCCCGATATCCACAATCATAGACCCTACAGGTGCTTCTATATCAATGCCAATACCAATGGCCGCTGCGATTGGCTCAGAAATCATATAAACCTCTTTGGCCCCCGTATGCTCCGCAGAGTCTCTTACGGCTCTCTTTTCTACATCCGTAATCCCAGAAGGAATGCAGATGATCATCCTGTGGGCCAAGGGAGTCCAGAACCCCCACTTAGTGTTGCTAATCATTTTAATCATGCCCCGAATCATGTGTTCTGCTGCATGAAAGTCTGCAATAACGCCATCTTTCAGAGGACGAATTGTTTTGATGTTGTCATGCGTTTTTTCATGCATTTGCATCGCCTTCCTACCCACAGCGATCATCTTGTTGGTGCTTCTGTCGATGGCTATGATTGAAGGCTCATCTACGACTATGGTGTCATTTTGTATGATCAGGGTATTGGCCGTTCCTAAATCAACAGCGATGTCATTATAAAAAAAATCTAGTATCCTCATTTTTTTAATATTGTTTACGATAAGAGCAACGCGTTCGCGAGCCGCTATGATGGGTGCGCCCAATTTAGAGAAATTTCTTAGTCCTACCGCGTAGCATTTGCTGGTTGAAAGGCAATAGAAAATTAACTACCTGGGCTAGTGAAAAAAACAATGCATCTGATTCAGTAAACCAACAACTAAGTAACAGCAATAGCGCTTCTATTGAGAGGATATCTTGAGGCCTTGACCCCACAGGCTGTGGACAAATATCTTACATTTCGTGTTTCACCTATGCCAGTGACGTTACGGGGCAATGCCGTTGGGTACCCATGTGCCGGCTACGTTTTACAACGATGCAGAATACGTTGATGGCTTGGGGTTCCCATAGAAAATATTCTTCCTCTAAAAGTTTCTCCTCTAGCTTCTTAGAAGCTATGACAGCTGCTTTGGGCGTCTTATTGTATAGGTCAGCTATCGTGTTATCGTCTGGATTTTCTAGCCTAGCAATCCTGTAGCTGGATAACCTGGGCACAAAAGCTTTCGTCATCTTAATATTACCAGCACTGTTATGTACATCGACCCCGACTAACTCCCTTTCATCAAAGTATGCAGCTAGGTCCTTGTATGTTAATTATTACTAGTTTCTTCACCAATGTGGGGAATCGCGTACCGAAAGCCAATGTAAGACCGGACTCGGTCTTTGTACTCGTAGTCAATAGCATCTGTTTGCACAAAATGAGCAATATCCTTACAGGCACCCCTTTTAATAACCTTTCGAGATTCTTGGTCATCAAGATAAACAGGATTTAAATCCCACATGTGGGCTGCTGCTGCCGGGTTGTAAGCATCTACAGTCCACTCAAATACATTCCCACCTACGTGCAAGTCATAGTTCATCGGGTGCAAAGTGATCAATGGGGGAAGTATGGTAGCATCTGCATTCTCTAAGACCTTTGCACGGTGTGGGTTAAATGTGGGAGATTTCGGGTATATTATGGTTAATCAAATATTGGCATTGCTAATTTTAAATAGATAGTTTATGAAAGAGCAGCTTCAGCGAGTATTCTACCATAGGCATTGCTAATTTTAAATAGATAGTTTATGAAAGAGCAGCTTCAGCGAGTATTCTACCATAGCTATGGACTTTGAATAGCATTTGCTTCTCCTCTGAAAACGCGCCAAATAGTGACGC
>JBJORC010000005.1:0-5890 GCA_046049605.1 Bacteroidota bacterium | reverse complement strand
CCCAAAAAGAGTGTGAAATAACCGACAACTATTCTGCAATAGTCTCCTTCTTGTAGAGTTTAGCATCAGTCGGGAAGGTGACATTTTTCTCTTGCACAGTCGTGTCTACGATGACTTCTTTCGCTTTTCGGAAGTGAAAGACAACCGGGTGCTCTATGTGAAGCTGGCAGACAGACTTCATAATATGCGTACGATAGAGGGGCATACTCCTCTGGCTAAGCAGAAGGAGATTGCTAGTGAAACCCTACGTTTCTTTGTACCCATTGCCCGGTACCTGAAGCTACACCCTATCGAAAAAGAATTACAACAACTCGCCTCTCAAGTGATAAGGCAACCATAGTGATATAGCACGAGGCCAGAGTTTGATGATCAACATCAGCTGTCATGTCCCACTACCCCACACTGCCTTCTAATGTCAAGGCCAGCAGTTTTTGCGCCTCCACAGCAAACTCCATGGGCAGCTTGTTGAGTACTTCTTTGCAATAGCCATTGACAATCAATGCCACAGCTTCTTCGGTGCTGATGCCCCGTTGGTTACAGTAAAACAACTGCTCTTCACCTATCTTGGAGGTAGTAGCTTCATGCTCCACTTGTGCAGTTTTATTCTTCACATCGATATAGGGAAAAGTATGTGCTCCGCATTGGTTGCCCATGAGCAAGGAATCACATTGCGAAAAGTTGCGTGCATTCTCAGCATGCTGAGTTATCTTCACAAGTCCCCGGTAACTATTCTGGCTCTGGCCGGCAGAGATCCCCTTGGATACGATTCTACTCTTCGTGTTCTTGCCCAAGTGAATCATCTTGGTACCCGTGTCTGCTTGTTGCTTGTTGTTAGTAATTGCTACTGAGTAGAATTCTCCGATTGAGTTGTCGCCCATCAGAATGCAGCTAGGATATTTCCAGGTGATTGCAGAACCTGTCTCTACCTGTGTCCAAGAAATCTTGGCATTGTTCCCTGCACAGATCCCTCTTTTTGTGACAAAGTTATAAATGCCTCCCTTGCCCTCCTTATCTCCTGGGTACCAGTTCTGTACCGTGGCATACTTCACCTCTGCGTCTTGCGCAGCGTAGATCTCTACGACTGCTGCGTGCAGTTGATTTTCGTCACGCATAGGGGCTGTGCACCCTTCTAAGTAGCTCACGTAAGAACCCTTTTCGGCAACAATCAGTGTACGCTCGAACTGGCCTGTGTTGGCCGCATTGATGCGGAAGTAGGTAGATAGCTCCATGGGGCATCGTACTCCTTTTGGAATATAACAGAAAGAGCCATCGCTAAACACTGCAGCGTTGAGCGCAGCAAAATAATTGTCTTGCGGCGGTACCACAGTACCTAAATACTTTCTGACTAGTTCCGGATATTGCTGTACAGCTTCACTGAAAGAACAAAAAACAATACCCAGTTCTTTCAGCTTTGCTTGGAAGGTAGTTGCTACAGACACGCTGTCCATCACTACATCCACGGCTACGCCGGTCAGAAGTTTTTGTTCTTCTAATGAGATCCCCAGCTTCTTAAAAGTAGCCAAGAGCTTAGGATCTACTTCCTCAAGGCTATTCAGTGCAGGATTTTTTATGGGTGCTGCGTAGTAAATGATGTCTTGGTAATCAATAGGGGGGTAGTGCACATTAGCCCATTGGGGTGCTTTCATGGTAAGCCAGTACCCGTAAGCCTTGAGCCGCCATGCTAACATCCAATCGGGTTCATTTTTTTTAGCAGAAATCAGGCGAATGGTGGCCTCGCTTAGTCCCTTGGGAATTACTTCGGTAGGGATGTCACTTTCAAAGCCATACTTATAGCCAGCCTGCGTGATCTCTTCTAGTATTTGGTGCTCTTGGCTCATGCTTTGATCCCCATTTGTTAATCCGTGAATATAGGGATGTATCGTTGAAGACTCTATGTATCGGGATACCTGCCCAATGATATATGAAGCACTCTCAGTGTATCGGACTGTGAACTTGGTGCTCTGCTTGGGTTTGTTCCCTGCTTGTCTCTCATACAATGAAGTAATCGACACAGTCAACATTGTGGGAACGGGGGCTACCATGGCGATGCTCTCAGGTTCCAGGTTCCCAAACTCACGTGCTTACGCACGCCTAGAAAGTGAGAAACTGTGTAGCCCCTCCACTTGCCAAGCCGACGCCCCTTATCCTAAGGCAGGAGTTTTCTTTGAGAAGGGATTATTTTCTAAGGGTATACTCTTCTTTTCTTTGTGGAGTTCTAGATAACCGGAGATCTTGGTTTTACATCTTCTTGTGAGACCAGGCTCAGCGTAACGGTTCTTTTGGTCAGATCACACGACTTGACTTGTACATACACTTCATCGCCTAGGCGGTAGGTTTTCTTAGAGCGTCTACCCACAACTTTGAATCCCTTTTCGTCCAGTTCATAGTAATCGTCTGTCATATCAGCCAAGCGTACCATGCCTTCGCATCGGTTATCGACTAGTTCCACATAGATCCCCCAATCCGTAACACCACTGATAATGCCTTCTAAGCTTACTCCTTGCAGCTCCTGCACGAACTCTACCTGTTTGTAACGTACAGAAGCCCGTTCTGCGTCTGCTGCTACACGCTCCCGCTCAGACGCATACTTACATTTTGCTTCGTAAGACCGTGGGTCGGCGTTAAACTGCCCCTGGAGATACTGCTTAAGTAACCGGTGTACCATGATATCAGGATACCTTCTGATGGGTGAGGTGAAATGAGTATAATGCTGAAAGGACAACCCAAAGTGCCTTTTGTCTTCACTAGTGTATACGGCTTTGGCCATTGCACGAATGGCTAGTGACTGGATGATGTTTGCCTCTTTCGTCTCTGAAGCAGCCTTTAAAATAGTATTCAGAGCACTGGAAATAGATTGTCGTTGGGTAGCTCCTTGGTAACCCAACTGTTTGACAAAATTCCAAAAGTCATTCAATCTGTCTGGATCAGGGTCGTCGTGCGTTCTGTATACAAAAGTCGGTAGGTTTTTTCCCTGCTGCATCTCAGAAACGCGTGTTGCTACCCGCATATTGGCCAATAGCATGAACTCCTCGACCAGCCTGTGTGTGTCTTGCCACACTTTGGGCACTACACGCAGCGGCTTCCCTTGCACATCAAACTGGAACTTGACTTCCACGGTTTCAAAGCTGATGGCACCTTGTTTGAAGCGTTCAGCGCGCAGCTGTTTGGCCAATTGGTTGAGTATAGTAAGCTCCTCATTAAAATTGCCCTGTTGTTGCGTAATCACCTGCTGGGCTTCCTCGTAGGTAAAGCGTTTGTTGGAATGGATTACGGTTTCCCCAAACCACTCTTTTTGAATCTTTCCCCGATTGTCCAGCTCAAAAACGGCAGAGAAAGTTAGCTTATCTTCCTGAGGATTGAGAGAGCATAATTCATTAGAGAGTTTCTCTGGTAGCATCGGGATGGTCCTGTCTACCAAATACACAGAAGTGCCTCTCTCCAGTGCTTCTTGATCTAACAAACTTCCTTCTTCTACGTAGTAGCTAGCATCTGCAATATGGATGCCCACTTCATAGTGTCCATTGGGTAGCGTTCTTAGGGAGAGCGCATCGTCGAAATCTTTGGCATCTTCTGGGTCAATAGTGAAGGTAGTTACCGCTCTGAAGTCTTTTCTTCGGGCTATTTCATGGGCAGGAATAGCTTCTGGAATGGCGTTCGTTTCGGCCGCTACTTTGCTGGAGAAACATGACGACAAACCAAATTCAGCCATGATAGCATGCATTTCTACTTCGTGTACACCTGCTTGGCCGAGCACTTCTTGGATGACACCTGTAGGATTCTTATCTCCATGGGGCCACCCCGTAATTTTTACAATGACCTTATCATCATGCTTGGCTCCTTTGAGTTCCGCTTCTTTGATAAAAATGTCATAATGCATGCGGCGTCCGTCAGGGATGACAAAGGCATTCTTTCCATAACGGTCCAGTCGACCCACAATAGGCGCCTTGTTTCGTTCTACAATCTCCACCACTCTGCCCACAGATCGCTTTCTTTCCTTTGCTTGCTGTAGCACTACGACCTTGACAATGTCCTTATCTAATGCTCCTAACAAGTCTTCTTGCTTCACCCAGACGTCTTCTTGTGCTTCTTTCTCAGGTACGATATAAGCGTAAGCAGGGTTTACGTGGTCTACCCTACCTATGATATAGTGGGGGGTAGCTGATCTAGTCATATTTTTCTTATTGGGCATACCCCAAAGGTAGTATCTGATTGGTATAGTGAGCTATGTACTTATAGGCTGAGACTTTTGCATGGTGTAGGATGCTCTAAACGCCTATTTTTTGGGGTAACGAGAAAAATTTCAGTACAATACTTTGGGCTTATACCACTGTTTTGGCATAAACTAAAGAACCTGCTACCTAGATTCAACGATTGAGAATGACATACAACTATAAAAATATGCCCTAATTACTAAAAGGTCTCAGGCTATCAGACATTGATGAGCAAGTAGCACCCCTCCACTAGTGCGTGCATAGCAGCACAGCCAGTTATTACCACCGTTTTTTTGAATTTCTAACGCACATTTAGTAGACTTGTAGGAGGATACCTTACCCGAAAAGCTATGAAAAAGTTCACTATTGTACTGACGGTTCTGCTGTTTGCCACTATCGGTGGCCCTGTATTGGCTAAAAAGCGGCAAAAGACTGAGCAACAGCAGAAAAAATCAGAGATCAAAGTATGGAAAAAATTCAAAGCTGCTATGCATCCCTTGCAGCTCAAAGATTTGGTCGAGGAGAATCACAGGCTCCAAACTCAGAATCAAAAGCTTATAGAAGAAATAAAAGTCACCAAAGAAGTGCTTGAGGAACTAATTGAGTTCAAGACACAAGTAGAGGCCCAAAGAAAAGGACCGGGAAGTCCTGACGAAGGCAATGCAGAAGAAGCTGATAGCCAGGCAGGGGAGGGGTACTACTTGGCTCAAGGTATGATAGGGCCTGATGGGTTGAGTAATACTGATTGGGGCGTGGATGGCAATGGTCAATTCTATATTAAAGGCCTTGTATTCAAGGTGCAGATAGGTGCTTACCGAAAACGAGACCTGAGCCATGTGTTAGAAGGTGAAAAGCCACAAGAGGTGTTTGGACAAGAACAGTCAGAAGGAGTTAATATGTACACTCTCAGACACTTTAGGAACTATCAGAAAGCCAACCAGTTCAAAAAAGAACTGAGGGCCATGGGACTCAAAGATGCCTGGATTGTCGCCTTTAAAGACGGTAAGCGTGTGCCTCTCAAAGACGTACTTCAAGAAGTCATCGCGAAGAGGAAGTAAGAAAAATCATTATTTTTTATATGTTCTACCCCAATAAAAGCCTGCATTTTTGCGGGCTTTTGTGTGTTGAGACTATTGCAGAATAGTTGCCGGCTTTTTCATACTCTTTTTGGGAGATATTTGGACTTATCCACGCCTGTTTTTGGCCTATTGGGCTCCTGCAAGAGGTCTATTAGCCCTTACAGTCGTTCATTTTCTCACTTTTATTGTGCATTGGACACAATAATCCCCGAGAGCCTATACAAGTGGTACGCCATAGCCTCCAAGACATGCTGCCCGTGGGTTTTCACTAGCCCTACATAGCGGGCCATTAGTCCCCCAAACCAACGGTTGATACTCCCAAAGACCCGCTCTATTTTATACCTGTCTCTACCCACCAGCTTATTATAACACTTCGCCCAACGAGTCAAGGGCATATTCCTGTAGGCCTTGCGCTGTATGCCGCTACGCAGGCCCTTACTGTGGAGCAGCGCCTCATTGGCCTGAGAGCAGTAGCCCTTATCTGCCAGTACACGGCTCCTTGGAGGGAGCTTCATCTTATTCAGACAATCCCCCAGAAGCTGACCATCATGTACGTTGGCTGGTGTCGTGTGGACTGCTATGACCAAGCCCTCCTGGGCC
>JBJORC010000004.1:0-35946 GCA_046049605.1 Bacteroidota bacterium | reverse complement strand
TCATGTTCTTGCTTACCCAAGGCAGTGTAGAGTGGCTTATCAATGTGGCCCTCACCATCATGTTCCTCATCGTACTTGTAGACTGGATGAGTTTTATCATCCTTACCGTCCTGGGTGTTACCCTAGGCTTCCTCTTCTACAAACTGGCCATTGGCCCTATAAACCTGCAGCTAGACTTTAGTACGGGCTATTTGTTGGTGTACACCTGCCTTTTCTCCACCCTCATAGCACTCTTATTTGCTAGGCGTAAAGAACAACACTTTTCCGCAAAGCTCCGTGATATACAAGAACAGCAGTATGCTGTACGGCAAGTAGGAGACTTTCCACATCCTGCTACAGAACGCATAGCCACTATGATTGATCGGCAAGTGCAGGAGTTCTTACTTGTACACAACCAAAAGACAACATACAATACAGAGACACGACAACAAGATGAGCCGCACACGGGTCCTGATTGTTTGCATTATTTCTTCCCCACAGCTCTGGCTGTACTCAAACAAGGCACGCACATCAACAAGCACCTGATAGAGGTGATGACTGAAGAGTACATTGCTCCTCACTTAGCGCTGAGTTCCCTACAAGCGTGCATGGCCACCATCGTAACAGCGTATGCCGCTGGCTATCAACAAGAGATAGATGCAGACCTTTCGGAAGACTATCCGATCTATACCTCATTTAACCACCTACAATATGCCATAGTACACGTGTTGCAATTTCTCCATGCGCATCATCTGGAAGAGCAGGTGCGTCTATGGATTGCTCGACAAGAAGGGGTGCATATTAGGTTATCAGGCCAAGCAGTATCTTGCTCATTGGTCCAAGAGCTGTTCTCGCTGTTCCCGCTCAAAGAAAAGACCCAAAATATGGGACTAGCGATTAGTAGACTCCTGATAGAGGCCCACGGCGGACATTTGTTGTGCAAGACCTGTTCGGTACCTGGTCAGGCCTATACAGAGTTTGTGTTAGTGATCCCTCCTGCTAATATGAAAGCACAAGTAAGCACTGAGCCTACGTAAAACTAGCCGACAGGATGCACAACCTACGTACGATCGAGGCAAAGTCTCACGAGAGCCAACGCAGAACGGCCGAAGAGACGCTGCTCTTCTTCGTACCTCTGGCCAGGTACTTGGGCCTTATGGAGGCTGTAGAAGAACTTAAAAATAGAAGCTTTGGCGTGCTGGGGAGATAAAAAGGGTTATAGGCGCTAATAGCCCCCCTTTTATGATTTGCTAGGTGGAAGGGGTCTAAGCTTTGTTTTCTGGCTTCATTTGGGGAAAAAATATCACCTCCTGAATAGAAGCCGTGTCAGTCATGATCATGGCTAACCGGTCAATGCCGATTCCCAAGCCTACGGTAGGAGGCATGCCATAGCGCAGAGCACGTAAAAAGTCTTCGTCTAGAGCCATGGCTTCCTCGTCTCCTCTTTTGCTGAGCTCAAGCTGGTCTTCAAACCGCTGACGTTGGTCTATAGGATCATTCAGCTCGGAAAAGGCATTGCAGATTTCCTTGCCATTACAAATGACCTCAAAACGTTCTGTCAAAGCTGGGTTGTTACGGTGCCGTTTGGCCAGCGGTGACATTTCTATAGGATAATCTGTAATAAACGTAGGCTGAATCAAATTGGGCTCGCATTGGGCACCAAAAATATCATCAATTATTTTTCCTTGACCTGCCGAAGCTTCCAAGGTAATACCTAGCTTACGGGCCGTGTCGCGTAATTCTGCCTCGTCCATTTGGCTAACGTCAATGCCTGTGAAATGCTGAATGGCTTCAAATAGGGTAAACCGTTTCCAAGGCCGTTGGAAATTGATGGTGTGTTGGTCTACCTGCACCTCAGTGGTGCCGTGGAGATCCAATGCTACTTTTTCAAACAATGCTTCCGTATGGTCCATCATCCACAGGTAGTCTTTATAGGCTACGTATACTTCTAGCATGGTGAACTCGGGGTTATGAAAACGCGACATCCCTTCATTACGAAAGTCTTTGGCAAATTCATATACTCCGTCATACCCACCTACGATGAGCCTTTTTAAGTATAATTCATTGGCGATGCGCAAATACAATGGCGTGTCGAGAGTGTTGTGGTGGGTCTTAAAAGGGCGCGCAGCGGCTCCACCGTAAATAGGCTGCAATATAGGGGTCTCTACCTCCAAATACCCTTGTGCCTCTAGGTACTGCCTTATGGAACGAATGAGCTGAGCACGCTTGATAAATGTTTCCCGTACGTGAGGGTTAACAATTAGGTCTACATAACGTTGTCTGTAACGCTTCTCAGGGGCTGTAAAAGCATCATAAGTTTTCTGAACACCTTGCTCTACCACTTCTTTGACAATGGGCAAGGGTTTTAGTGCCTTGGTCAGTAAGGTCAGTTGCGTAACATGTACAGAGATAGTCCCCATTTTGGTCTTGAATACATGACCATGCACTCCTACGATATCGCCCATGTCCATCAGTTTCTTAAAAACCGTGTTGTAGAAAGTTTTGTCTTCTTCTGGGCACAGGGTATCTCTATGTACATACAACTGAATCTTTCCACTGGAATCTTGCAGTTCAGCAAATGAAGCTGAGCCCATAATCCTACGACTCATCAGCCGTCCTGCCAAAACCACCTGCTGGTAGCATGCTGGATCGGTGAGATAGTTGACTAGGATGTCCTTTGCAGATGTATTGGTCACGAAGGTAGCTGCGGGGTAAGGATTAATACCCAGTGCTTCGAGTTCCTGCTTTTTGTGGATTCGTACAACTTCTTGTTCGCTTAGGGGGACGGTCATAATCACTGGGGTATGGATATGTTCAGAAGTACTGTAGCCGGGATCTAGTAAATCTGCGTAATATGGAGATTACGCGTGCTTGTGAATACTCACCAAAAATGTAATAATGATGCGGAAGTCAACCCAGTAGTCTACTTTCCTAATTTTTCAGCTACTTTGCTTATCATATCCGCTCTCTTCTTGGTAGCAGAGAGGGGAAAGTTTACATGGTGCACACTTGCGCATACACCCACTAACGTAGATGCTCTTTTACGAAACTCCTCACCTTTTCGGCACTTTCCCTAATAGGGCGCTCATACTCCTTGCGTAGCCTTCCTACTTGTTTTTTAAGGACTTTCTGAATCCTATTTTTGTCCTCGTCACCTACCAAGACACCGAGCACAGCACCTACCGCCATGCCCGCCACAAAGGATATAAAATCTCTTTTCATAACAGATCGTTTTATGGTTGAAATTTACCGCCTTACCACGCAAAGTAGCGAAAATCGTTGCCAGTCACCACACTCTTATTGGTTATTTGTACCTGTTTTGTAAAAAATCAATAACTCAATGATGAATAAAAAGAGGTCGTCTTTACTCCACTAGTACCTTTAGTAAGAAACAGCCATGCTACAGTTATTTAAGCACTTAAGGGGAGTTTGGAAACTCGAGCGACGTTTGGGTGTACAAGGACACATGCAAGGAACGGCCCGCTTTCAAACATGGAGCACAGGGGTGTTGTATTATCAAGAACAAGGCAATATTACTTTTGGAAACAGTAAACCGATTTCTGCCTACCGTGCGTATGCCTATGTGTATGACCAGGGCACAATCTCAGTCTATTTTTGGAACCAGGAACAAAGGCAACCCGCTGGGCTGTTGCACACCTTGCAGTTTCATAGCACCAAGACTACTAGCCAGGCACTCGTGGCAACAGGTACACATGGGTGCACTGATGATGTTTACAAGGCGCGCTACACGTTTTTGAGTCATCAATATTTTCGATTAACCTATCAGGTGCAAGGCCCTAACAAGGATTATACCATTCAGACGCATTTCAGTAAGGTAACAGACGTGGCATAGCCTCCCTAGACAACACGACGTAATACAAGAAAGAAGTGTCAGTTCTTTGGTCATGCTTTTGACTTTCTTTTGCTTTTTCCCTCTGCTTTCATTGCCTCTGCAAAGCGTAACTGGAACCTAGACTTCTTTTTATCCTTGTTCTTTGCTTTGTTCTCCTCCAGCTGCTTTTTTATTTTCTCCTCATCTACAAACCACTTGATCAAACTTTGTTGACCGGAAGTTATTAAGTTAGAAACGAGGTAATACAAGCTCAGGCCTGCAGGGAAGCTGTTCAGAATGAACATAAAGGTAAACGGCATCATATAGGTCATGAGCTTCATGGGCCCTTGAACAGGCGTCAATTGGCTGTTAGACCAGGTATAGAGTATCGTGGAAGCAGTCATGAGCAAGGTAAACAGGCTCACATGACTTCCGTAGGCAGGTATATTAAAAGGCAGGTGAATGATCGCATCATAGGTAGACAGGTCACTAGCCCATAAAAAGGCTTGTTGGCGCAACGCAATGGCATTAGGGAAGAAATTGAACATGGCCAGCAAAATGGGCATCTGCAACAACACAGGAACACAACCACTCAATGGATTAATACCCATCTCTCGATAAAGGCCCATCTGCTCCAGCTGTATTTTTTGTGCATCCTCCCCATGCTTGGCCTTGAGGGCATCTAAGGCGGGTTTTAAAATCCGCATCTTAGCCATAGCAATATAGGAATTGTAGGAAAGGGGCAACAGTAGGAATTTGATGAAGACGACGAGTAAAATAATGATGATGCCGTAACTGCTGATGTACTGCTCTAAAAAGGCAAAGACAGGGATAATTAAGAATCGGTTGATCCAGCGCACTACTGGCCAACCTAACGAAATGTTTTTGGAGAAGCCTTTGGTAACCCGATCGAGCTTTTGGTAGTCGTTGGGGCCAAAATAAAACGTGAATTGTCCTTTTTTGTCTTGTTTTGGGTCAGTATCCGGCAGTGTTAAGTGGACCTTTACTTCTTTAACAGTAGCCATGCTTTGTAGCATTGGCGTTGTCGCTATGTACCCACTTGCAAAAGCTTCCTGGGCAATGATGCCTGCAGTAAAGAAGCGTTGTTTTATTCCCACCCACTGAATAGGACTTGGTAACAATTTCTCTTGCTCCTGCTCTGAACCCTCTTTAAGAGCATCAAACTTATTCTCGGCCAGATAATAGTTGATCGTTGTTTTGTCCCGACATGCTTTAAGGTCTTTTTCTGCACGTTTGATAAGATTATGCCACACAAATTGGATAGGCTCCTGCCCTAAAAATGCGTCCAACCCCACCATTTCCCACCCATGGGTTAACGTATAGCCCTGCCCTGACAAAGCAAAGACTTGTCGCATGTATTGGCCAGGACCTATGGGCAGGGTGAACGTGGCTGTTGCCAAGTCGGTCTCTTCTACGCTTTGGTCTTGCGCCGTTGTTTCGAAGAACAAAGCATCGGTATTGAGCTGCGTCCCATGCGTAGTAAACTGAAAGCCCATCGTGCTACTCTGCGCATCTAACAAGGTGAGGGGTTGTTTTTTATGGTCTTGATAGTGTTTGAGCACTACTTCCTTAATCCTGGCTCCTCGAGAGGTGAGTGTCACTTTCAACACTTCGTTTTCCAACACGACTTCTTTTTCTATGCCCTGCGCAGCTGGTGCAAAGATGCCGTATTGTGATACGGAAACAGGCGTATGGGCGGCTAAGTGGAGTGTCTGTTTTTGATGGAGCGCTGGGTCTCTTTCAACAACAGTGCTCTGATTCGCTTTTGTGTGTATAGGCTGTACTGAAGGCTTGGGAGAAAAAAAATGAGCATAGGTAATGAGCATAACGGTAATGAGCATTAAGCCTATAAGCTGGTTCCTATCCATGAAAAGTGGTATTGAATGCGTTATTTATAGCAGCTACTACGAGTGTCTATACAGAATAAACGATAAGCATGCTAGCACACTTATCGTTTCGAGACCTTTACATAGCGTAGGATCCTCTAAACTAGAATTTTATAGTTGACGGGAAGAATTTTCATTCAATAATGCGGGTTCATCCCCTTTTTTATTTTTAGGACAAATGAAGCCTAGCTCGTGTCCATGAAGCGACTAGCAGCAACGTGCAATTATTGAAATGTGCCCCAACTCACAAATTTACCATGCAACGGCCTTGTTTCATGTCTTTTTGGAAAAAGCCAGGAAAACTAATAACCACTGGGCCGAAAAATTACGGCACACACCCTGGGACCAAATTTAGGAGGTACCGGCCAACTTGCCAACTTGTACCTGACTTCTTCGAGGATTGTACAAGGTCTCGCAACTCATTCACACGCACCCAGGCGGGGCGCTGAATGGACTATAGAACTGCTAGTGCATCCCTAAAATAGCCTACTTCAAGATCACAGGCATGATCAACAGCAGTATGTCTTCGTCTGCATCTTTTTCTTTAGGAAAGATTAAGCCAGCCTTGCTAGGTCCTGAAAAATGCATCTCTACTTCTTCAGAAGACAGGTTACTCAACATCTCAATCAAAAACTTAGCGTTAAAGCCAATCTCCAGGTCATCGCCCTCGTATTCACAAGTCAAGCGTTCGTTGGCTTCATTAGAGAAATCAAAATCTTCTGCAAGAATATGGAGCTCACTCCCAGCAATGGAGAGCTTTATTTGGTGTGTAGTTCTATTGGAATAAATGGAAATTCGCCTAAGTGAACTCAGAAAACTCACCCGATTAATAGTGAGCTTGTTGGTATTGTTGGCGGGAATCACATTCGCATAATCAGGATAGCGTTCATCAATCAACCGAGATACCATACTAACATTAGCCAGCTTGAAATAAACATGGCTATCATTAAAAGTAATGTTCACTGTCTGGTGCTCGTGCGAGAGCAGCGAGTTGAGCAATGTAAGGGTTTTGTGAGGTACAATAAACGGCTGTTGCGTGGCTACGCCCACATCTGATCGGATATAACGAACCATCCTGTGGCCATCTGTAGCAACAAAAGTGGCACTGTCCTCACTAAAATCCATGTAAATCCCATTCATGGCAGGCTTTAGCTCATCATTGCTCGTGGCAACAATAGCCTGGTTAATGGCCTTTTTCAACACCTTAGCATCCATGTCTACCGAAACTCCCTTTTGTGCCAGCCTCAGCTGGGGGAAGTCGGTAGCATTTTCACCTGCCAAACGATATCGCCCATTGTCTGAGCTAATTTCCACACTATAGGTCCCCTCATTGATCGAAAAAGTGACAGGCTGTTCCGGTAGATTTTTTAGGGTTTCTAGCAAGATGCGTGCTGGTATAGCAATGCTGGCATCTTCATGTGCCTCTACAACCAATTCTGTGGTCATAGAGGTCTGTAAATCCGACGCAGTAACGGTAAGTCGCTTGCCATTGATCTCAAACAAAAAGTTTTCTAGAATAGGGACAACGGGATTATTGACAATTACGCCGCCGATGGCAGCTAACTGCTTGGACAGGGCAGAAGAGGATACAATGAATTTCATATGAATATGATTTGACTTTTAATGAAATACGGAGCCTACATGGGTGATATTTGTGTACCTATACCTGGCTGTATGAAACGCGCATGCAGGTTTCATAGGTACTATTGGGTTTTGTGACACACAGCCCTCAATTTATGTATAAAAGTTAATACTAAACACAAAGCATGCTCATTTAGTGCTTGTTTCATCTTTTGCTTGCTGATTGTCATGCCCCACTAATCACAAATTGGTGTAAGCATCCTTGTGCAAGTAATTTCACAACACCCCCAGCAACCCCAAGAGTACAAGGGGCACTATTAGGTTCATGATTTACCGCCAAAGCCGCTTTTGACCTAGCCTAACTTGGTCAAGCAACCGAGTCTTTAAGGTTTTATGCTTGAGGTTGATCAGGCCCTTTTCGTTAAGCATATAGGCTAGCGTGCTGCTCACAAAGTCTGAGACCTTTGCATGGCCAATTTAGTAATTAGGGCATATTTTGATAGTTGTATGTCATTCTCAACCGTTGAATCTAGATAGCAGGTTCCTTAGTTTATGCCAAAACAGTGGTATAAGCTCAAAGTATTATACTGAAATTTTTCTCGTTACCCCAAAAAATAGGCGTTTAGAGCATCCTACACCATGCAAAGGTCTTGCTCCATTAGATCCTAAAAAGTCTAGGGTTTCCCCCTCGGCTACCTGAAAGGAAAGCTGGTGCAAAACAGTTTGCTTGTGAAAGTGCTTAGAGAGTTCCTTAACTCCTACAGGAGAGGCCATGTGTTGATGAAGGGATGGAGACATATGCTTCATTTTGAGAGGCATGCGCTCTATATTGCGCGCTTCATTATCACGTTAATACTAGCCCATGAGTAACGCCAAGGTTATAGTCATTTCTACTACTAACAACAAAGACTCTTTGACCGCCCAGGTATCTGATTATTACGCAGGGCTTTTGCAAAAGAGAGGTTGTGATAACCAAGTACTGAAGCTCACCAGATTGCCTGCCGACTTCACGGTGACTGCGCTATATGAGAATAATGGCAAAAACCCCGAATTTAATCGCCTGAGGGCGATCATGGAAACCGCGCAGAAATACGTATTTATTATTCCTGAATACAATGGTTCTTTTCCTGGCGTTTTCAAAGCATTTATCGATGGGCTACAGTTTCCTAACACTTTTAGAGACAAAAAATGTGCCATGGTAGGCATGTCCAAGGGGCCCCAAGGAGGTGCTTTCGCCATGAGTCACCTGACAGACATCTTCCACTATTTGAAAATGCATGTTTACCCTCTAAAACCAAGGATAAGCGGCATTCAGGACAGTCAGTTGGCAACTATTTTGGCCAATGGGCGGTATGTGCAAATGTTGGAGGAACAAGCCGAAGGGATCATCAATTATTGAGGCCTGCTTTTCGTGTACCGCTATACGATCATCAATACACCTGGTGCAACGGACGCAGCTTATGCTTTCTCCTTAGTTTCGGTGTCTTTGTCATCATCGAGCGGGTAGCGGGCAATGCCTTGCTCAGGCAGGGATGTTATCGGCCGGAGTTGGATGTCTTTTCTAAGATAAGCCGGTACTTCTAGCCATTCTTTGAATTGCTCCTCGCTCATAGTTTTCTCTTTCCTCATCTCTAGTGCATCAATCCTTGCCTGCGCTTTTTGTTGCAAGTATTGTTTCTTTTGTTCTAATGCATCGAGTGGTTGTAAAGTATCTCCTGGGTCTCCAGCACTCTTACTACGCATCTTTGTACGAGTGGCCACAGTACCCTGGTAAGTTCTGAGGAATTGTCTATCCGTAGGCTGCTGGCCTGATCTTCCAAAAAGGTGGGTCTGTTGGTCTAGTGGCGATGTTGTAGACGGTGTTTGTGCTTGGTAAATAACTGTCTCACTTTCTTCTTCAAAGCCTGTGGCAATCACCGTTACTCTAATATTTTCCTCCAATTGGGGGTCAGAGCCATGCCCAAAAATCATCTCCGCATCATCCCCAATCTGATCTTGGATATAATCTGTGATGATAGTGAGCTCGTCCATCTGCAGCTCTGCTTCTTTGCCTGAAACAATGGAGAGCAATATCTTTTTGGCACCGTGGATGTCTTTATAATCTAAGAGAGGCGATGCCAGTGCTGCTTCAGCGGCCTTCAGAGCCCTCCCCTCTCCTTCTGCCTGGCCAGACCCCATCACAGCAGCACCCGCATTCTTCATAACGGTCTTTACATCTTCAAAATCCACATTGACATAACCAGGCACAGTGATGATCTCGGCAATACTCTTGGCAGCGGTCGTCAGCACATTATCTGCTTGTGCAAAGGCATTTCCAACAGACAGGTTACCAAAAACTGACCTTAGGCGGTCATTGAGAATCACTAAGACAGTGTCACAGTGTTGACGCAGCTGCTTGATGCCTTCCTGGGCTTGTTGAAGCTTTTTCTTCCCTTCAAAAGAAAAGGGCTGGGTAACGATCCCTACAGTTAGTATACCCATCTTTCTGGCTATGCCTGCAATCACGGGCGCGGCGCCGGTGCCCGTTCCTCCTCCCATGCCTGCCGTGATAAAGACCATTCTGGTAGCATCACTAAGTAATTCTTTAATATCATCTCTGCTCTCAAGAGCTGCGTTTTTACCTACCTCAGGGTTGGCACCAGCCCCCAACCCTCCAGTGAGGTGCATACCCAGCTGCAGTTTTCGTTCTATGGGGCTATTCTTCAAGGCCTGCGCATCGGTGTTGCAAACCACAAATGACACATCTTTAATACCCCGATCGTACATGTTGTTCACGGCATTACTCCCCCCTCCTCCTACGCCAATGACCTTAATAATCGACTGATGGTGTGTGGGTAAGTCAAATCTATAGGTGCCCTTTTCCATATTTCAATGGGAGTTGTGCGCACTGAACGATAAAGTAAGTGCTTTAGAAAGGTTAATATCCCTTTTTACCGTCATAATCATCAATCAACAACCCTTTGGTTTTGTTCAACATCCTCCGAAAGAAATCCGAAGGCTGCCTGTCCTTTTTGTTGCTTTGCTTAGCAGCAATGTTGACAGCCCCCTTTACTTCTCTGTGGTATTCCTCCCGGTAATCTAATGCTTTGAAGCCTGCTAGCACCAAGCCCACTCCTGTGGCATGCATAGGGCTTTTGACTTCATCGCGCTTGCCTTTTCCTAGGTGTTCGTTAGGATAGCCTATCCTTGTGTCTAGCCCTGTAATGTATTCAAATAGCTGCTTAATATACTGCAGCTGCGCTCCGCCACCGGTAACAACAAGCCCTGCAGCAAGCTTGTCATGGAACCCTGATGCGATAATTTCTGTATGAATGAGTTCAATAATTTCCTCCATTCTTGCCTCAATGATATAGGCCAGATTCCGAACAGAGATTTCTTTAGGGGGGCGACTTCTAAGTCCTGGAATGGTGATAAGTTCGTTGGTGCCTGCTTCTTCAGCAATGGCTTTGCCAAACTTAGTCTTTAACAATTCTGCCTGGTGCTCCATGACCATACAGCCTTGCTTGATGTCTGCCGTAATGATATTGCCCCCAAAAGGGATCACAGCAGTGTGGCGTATAATTGAATCATAGAAAATAGCAATATCCACCGTGCCGCCCCCAATATCTACGAGGCACACACCCGCTTCTTTTTCGTCATCGCTCAGCACCGCGAGGCTAGAGGAAAGCGGCTCCAAAATAAGGTTGTCTACTTCTAGCCCCGCTCTCTTGATACACTTATACACATTGTTGATGGCGCTGGTCTTGGCAGTGATGATATGGAAATCCGCTTCGAGCTTTACACCCGACATGCCTACCGGGTCTTTAATGCCTTCTTCGTAGTCTACCGTGTAGTTCTGGGGCATTACATGAATAATTTCACTGCCCGGCGGCGTCACAATCCTGTACATGTCACTAGTAAGCTTGGCTACATCTTCTACGGTGATTTCCTCGTCTACTGCTTCGCGGGTAATACTTCCTCGATGGAGGGTACTTTTGATATGGCGGCCGGCAATGCCTACATTCACCACATTGATGTCAATATGGGAGCTATCTTCTGCTTCCTTAACGGCTTTTTCAATAGCAATAACAGTCTTATCAATGTTGGTCACCATGCCCCTTACGACACCGTCTGACACTGCCTTTCCCATGCCCAACACCTCGAGTTTACCGTATTCATTTTTTTTTCCTACAAGCACACAAATTTTAGTAGTCCCGATGTCAAGGCCTACGATAATTTTTTCTTTTTCCATGCTTCATTCACAGACTATTTGATTGTCAAATTCAATATTGACCCGCTTGTAGGTGTTCCATCCTTTGTATGGGACGATTTGCTTGTAAAAGAGCCCTAATTTGGTCAACCTTTCCTCTATGGCCTCAGGAAAGCCAAATTCTACACGCTGTTTGCTGATCTGCGTGTGCATAACAATCTTTCCTTCTTCATCAATGCCCATATATACAATCTGAGCACGCCAAAATGGATCCCGGTCAATATAGTTCAATAATGCTAGCAACGCTGCCCCATAGGCATGCTCTCTTAGGTTCTTCTTGACACCTCGTAACCGCTCTGCCTCAACCAGGAGTACCCTTGCTGTATACTGATCTGACAACGGTAAGAGCGTACCGTCTTCATCAACGTACTGACTTTGGTGGTTCGGATAAATTATTCTGGCAATGGGCCTCCTGGGAAGAATCTCTATTTTCAGGTCTCCCTTCCAACTTTTATAGGCAATCCCCGTACGCACAAAGTCATTACTCTTAACGATATTTTCAATTTTTAGGGCCTCCAGCGCTTGCAAGGACGCGCCCAGAATGGGTGTCGTCGTATTGGCAGTAAGTCGTTTGAGCAAATCTTCTTTGTCAACAAACTGCTGCTCTTCCTCACCAGCAATCATAATAACAACGCTTTGGCATGTTCTGCCAGCATGTTTTTTTTCAGCAAACACAACGGCTAGCGCCAACAACACACTACTTAGCAGTAGCGCTATTACCTGGATAAGTTGACGGGCCTTCAGCACTGACGTAAAAAAGTAATTGGCGCTGCCATTTTACGCAAATGTAAGACCACAGGTATGAATTCATACAAGCTTGGCCACAAAAGGTAGAAACACTACGAGAAAGCAAAGAATAACAGCCAAATAATAGCGAGCACAGGGAGTAAGATGGGCACTGAAAACCGAAGGATGTAGGCAAAGAAAGAAGGCATACGTAGGTCCAACTGCTCAGCAATGGCTTTGACCATAAAATTGGGTCCGTTACCAATGTAGGTCATAGCTCCAAAAAACACTGAAGCAATAGAGATGGCCTTGAGCTGTAGCACAGAGTTGTGAAAAACACCCCCAGCAGCAAATTTTTTGACATCTGCCACGTCAGTGATATCGGCTCCGTGAGCAGCCATGCTAGCCGCACCAAAGTTGAGGTACGTAGGAGCATTATCTAGTATGGAAGAGAAGAAACCAGCACCCCAGTAAAGTGTGTTGTGCGTAATGACAGCATGCCCTGTTTCAGATCCTGCAAAAGCACTAATCAACTGCAGTGCAGGAATCATGGTGCCAAATATACCCACAAAGAGCACTGCTACCTCCCGGAGGGGTGCCCAACTAAATTCATTTTCTTGCACCGCATGCCGATCTGCATAATGGTAAGAGAGCCATGCTACCCCTAAGAGGACAAGCTCCCGTACAAAGGAGAATGAGTAGCGACCATAACAGAGGGCAGGCACCCAATCAAAGATGTTGGGGTCTACAAAAACAGTACCAATGATGATGGCAAACCAAATAAAGTTATGCTTACCTACCAAGTGGAGGGTGGGCTTGGCTGGGTCGATAGATGTTTGTTCTGTGTTGTCGGTATTGTAGATATCCAAGTAATAAAAGGCAATACCTAGTAACGACAAGGCGGTCAGCCAGGGCAGTAAATTATGTTGTAGCGTCCAGAAAAAAGGCACTCCACTCAAGAATCCCAAAAAAAGTGGCGGATCACCAATAGGTGTAAGTGCGCCTCCTATATTACTCACCATAAAAATAAAGAACACGATATGGTATACTCTGATCCTACCCTGGTTCAGCCTCATATAAGGTCGAATGAGCAGCATAGAAGCCCCTGTCGTACCAATAAGGTTGGCCATAACAGCGCCTGTAAATAGTACTCCTAAGTTAATCAAGGGGGTAGCCTGCCTGTTCACCGCTATTAAAATTCCGCCAGAAGTCGTGTACAAAGCAGCTATCAACGCAATGAACTGCACATATTCCGCCAAGGCTTCCACAGGCTTTCCCCAATCATGCAAGACCAAGAGGTAGTAGGCGAGTACTAAGACTGCCAACAGCATAGCAACTTTGGGATAGTGCTGGTGCCAAAATTTTTCGTACAACAGCGGGCCTGTGGCAATCATCAGCAGGAGCACTACAAAAGGCACAACCAGCCAGATAGGAGGCAGGTCGGCTTGGTCTGTAGTATCATGGCTACCTGTAGCTGCTACAGCAGGGCCTGGCTCTTCGGAATTTCCAATACTATCTAACAGTTGTCCTTGGGTTGCTGGTGCCTTTTGTATCAAGGGCACCGCTTTTGTTACTGGACTATTCGCAAGCCATAACAAGCACAATACAACAAAGAAAGAGCGTTGGATATACGAGAACATAAGACTCCCAATTTAGGTCATTTGACTTGAATTTCAAGGATGTGGCTGGAAAAAGCTTCCTCAATGGGGATAATACCGGCAAGACTTTACACAGGTAACAGGCTGCTTCCAGGTGTTGTGCTCCTTAGCCTGAGGCATACACTTTATTTTGTGCTGCGCGCAGGGTGTTGAGCAACAAAGCCGCAATGGTCATGGGGCCTACCCCACCAGGCACAGGAGTGATATAGCTACAACGTGGTGCCACCTGCACAAAATCCACATCACCCTGCAGGCGATATCCCAATTTCCGAGTCTTATCTGGCACCCATGTAATACCCACATCAATGACCACCGCCCCTTCTTTAACCATGCTGGCAGTGATGAGCAGGGGTTTTCCCACAGCAGCCACCAGGATATCTGCTTGGCGTGTGAGTTCGTTCAGGTGTTGGGTGTGGCTGTGGCAAAGTGTCACTGTGGCATTGCCTGGATAACTGTCTCGGCTCATTAAAATACTCAGAGGGGCACCTACCGTACGACTTCTACCGATAATAACACAATGCTTGCCGCTGGTTTCAATCTGGTAGTGGGCCAACAACGTTAAGATGCCTAGCGGTGTGGCTGGCACATGCGCCGGCAAGTTACGGGCCATATTGCCATAGTTAAGCGGATGGAAGCCGTCTACGTCTTTCGCGGGTTTTATGTGGTGAATTACTTTTTGTACGTTGATGTGTTGAGGCAAGGGGAGCTGTACAATCAGCCCATCGATTGTTGAATCATTGTTAACATGTTCAATGTGCCGCAACAAGTCCGCCTCTTGTATAGTTGCATGTTGAATGAGCGTAGACCGAAAGCCTACTTCTTGGCACGCTTTGCGCTTGGCATGTACATAAGTATGGCTAGCCGGGTCGTGGCCAATGAGCATCACAGCCAGGCGGGGCACCCTACCGCCACTGACTTGGGTAGCATGCACTTGTTGGGAGAGATTTTCCCGAATTGTGGCTGCTGTTGCTTTGCCGTCAAGAAGAATCACCTCTTTTTAGTTATGAATGATTGAATGATGCATTATGCGTTCTGATTATCCCAGACGTCCATGGATGCTCGAGGTAGTTAGTGTAACGTACTCGATTCATGCATCCCTCATGGTTGATCATTGCTCTAGTCTAGCTTTAAAACTGCTAGAAATGCTTCTTGCGGTATCTCTACAGCGCCTACTTGTCGCATGCGTTTTTTGCCTTTTTTCTGCTTTTCTAGCAACTTTCTTTTTCTAGATATATCGCCTCCGTAGCATTTTGCAATGACATTCTTGCGGAGTGCTTTCACTGTTTCTCGGGCAACTACCTTGACACCAATGGCTGCCTGGATGGCAATCTCAAACATTTGACGCGGAAGTAATTCTTTCAACTTTGCGCATAGCTTTTTACCCCATGCATGGGCTTTGGCCCGGTGTACAATGGCTGAGAGGGCGTCTACCTTTTCTCCGTTGAGCAGGATATCTAGTTTCACTAGGTGAGAAGGCACAAAACCAGTCAGCTCGTAGTCTAGCGATGCATAGCCTTGGGAGAGGCTCTTAAGCTTGTCAAAGAAGTCGAACACGATCTCGGCCAGCGGCAATGAAAAAGTAAGCTCTACCCGGTTGGTAGTAAGGTAAACCTGATTTTTAAGTGTTCCTCTTTTGTCCATACACAACTTCACGATGCTACCGATAAATTCTGGCTTGGTAATAATCTGAGCATTGATAAAGGGTTCCTGGATCTGATCAATCGTGCCAGGGTCAGGCATCTCAGCGGGAGCGTTCACCACTTGGGTATGTCCTTGCTTGTCAATCACATGAAACTGTACTGAAGGGACTGTGGTGATCACAGTCATATCAAATTCTCTTTCTAACCGCTCTTGTACAATCTCCATGTGCAGCATGCCCAAGAAACCACATCGAAAACCAAACCCTAAAGCAATGGACGTTTCGGGCTCCCATACCAAAGCAGCATCATTAAGTCGTAGTTTTTCCATCGATGCCCGCAGTTCTTCATACGCAGATGTCTCCACAGGATAGATGCCTGCAAAAACCATAGGCTTGACGCTCGCAAAGCCTTCGACCGCTTCACTGCAGGGACGATCCACATGGGTAATGGTGTCTCCGACCTTGACCTCGCGCGCATCTTTGATGCCAGAGATGAGGTAACCCACATTGCCTGCGCTGAGCGATGGTTGAGGCATTTGGTGCAACTTGAGAACACCGATCTCATCTACTCCATAGGCTTTTCCTGTACTCAGAAACTTAACTCGATCTCCCTTACTAATCGTGCCATTGAGGATCTTAAAGTATACTTCTATGCCTCTAAAAGAGTTATATACAGAGTCAAAAATCATGGCCTGCAACGGGGCATTAGGATTGCCAACAGGGGCAGGGATACGCGCTACAATGGCTTGTAAGATGGCTTCAATGCCAATCCCTTCTTTGGCACTGGCAGCAATAATGCTTTCGCGCTCACAGCCCAACAGGTCTATCATCTGATCTTTGACTTCCTCGGGCATCGCACCTGGCAGGTCGATCTTGTTGAGTACGGGAATAATTTCCAGGTCGCGGTCCAACGCCAGGTAGAGATTAGAGATAGTCTGCGCTTCAATACCCTGTGCAGCATCTACCACGAGGAGAGCGCCCTCACAAGCAGCTATAGAACGAGAAACTTCATACGAAAAGTCTACATGACCCGGCGTATCGATCAGATTGAGCACATACGCATGGCTTGCCAAAGTATAGTGCATCTGGATGGCATGGCTCTTGATTGTGATACCCCGCTCCCGCTCCAGATCCATGTCGTCCAATAGCTGTGCCTGAGAGTCTCGGCCTGATACGGTTTTAGTGGTCTCGAGCAGCCGATCTGCCAAAGTACTTTTCCCATGGTCAATGTGGGCAATGATGCAGAAATTGCGGATGTTCTTCATGGCGGTGATGCGTGCGCAAAAATAAGGATATTTTGGAGAAGCTAAGTAAACTTTGACGGGCGATGTGAAAGTTGAAAAATATTGTATATTTGCCTCCCCTTCGATACCAATACACCCCAATAGCATGAACAAACTTATCAAGTTAGTAGAGGCCGAGTACAACGTGCGGAGGCAGGCCGTGCCCGACTTTAAGACGGGTGACGACGTCAATGTGCACGTGAAGATTAAAGAAGGCAGTAAGGAAAGAATCCAGCAGTTCCAGGGTACAGTCATTCAACGAAGAAATGTGAACACCAATGGTGAGACCTTTACGGTCAGAAAGCTATCTGGTGATATCGGTGTGGAGAGGATCTTTCCTCTCCTCTCTCCTAACATTGACAAAATAGAGGTAACCCGCCGGGGGGTAGTGAGAAGGGCACGGCTCTATTACTTGCGTGGTAAAAAAGGAAAAGCAGCTAAAGTGAAAGAGAAGCGCGTATAGCTTTTAAAGAAGCTTATCCCACACAATATGTTCCCAAAGCAATAGCCCCTACCGGAGGCTATTGCTTTTTTGTACCTTCAGCCATTTAACTTGAATAATATCCTATGCGCCTACCTTTTTACAAATATCAGGGCACAGGCAATGATTTCATCATTGTTGACAGTAGGCAGGATATACTCCACGCTTATTCCACTCAACTGGTCCAAGAACTGTGCGACCGGCGCTTTGGCATAGGTGCTGATGGATTTATGGTGATCAAAAATCATCGCGGATACGACTTTGAAATGGTTTACCACAATGCAGATGGTAGCCAAAGCTTATGTGGCAATGGCAGCAGGTGTGCGGTGCATCTTGCTAATCAGCTGGGCATCATCGGCCAAGAAGCCTACTTCCTGACTACAGATGGGCCTCATCAGGCATATATCAAGGAGGAATTGATTCATTTAAAGCTGAGAGATGTCTCTGAGATACAAATCTTGAAGGATGGCTACTTGCTTAATACTGGATCACCTCACTACGTAAAACAGGTAGATGATTGGAAAGACTTGAACGTTTACGAAGTAGGAAAGCAAATTAGGAATACACTACCCTTTCAGAAGGAAGGCGTCAATGTTAACTTTGTGGGTCTAGAACAAGACAACAAACTTACTGTGAGAACTTATGAACGAGGGGTAGAGGACGAAACACTTTCTTGTGGTACGGGTGTAGTAGCAGCTGCACTCATCGCTGCCACCAAAGGCCATACAAGTCCTATCACCATCCACACCAAAGGAGGGATGCTTCAGGTAGGTTTTACGAAAAAGAACCACCATCAATTTCAAGATATTCACTTGATAGGCCCAGCCAGGATGGTCTTTAAAGGAGAGGTAGACTGCACCGCATAGGGCGTACCTGTTCTGTCAATAACAAGTGGTAAAGGGCCTTGATAACGGCATTACTAGCATCGGCAAAAGGTTGCCTGGAGCAAAGAGCATGAAAACCAGTTTGAAATTCCGAAACATGCCTAGTCTGGTTTACTAAGTGGAAGGTTACGCGCTCCGCAAGGCAATGCCCAACGGGTATAAATAAATTTGAAGTAATATGCTCAAACTATTCACCAAAATATTCGGCAGTAAATCAGAAAGGGATTTAAAACCATTGTGGCCTTATGTTGAGCAAATCAATGCGGCATTCGAGCAGCTAAAGGACTTAAGCAACGATGCATTACGGAGCAAGACATTAGCACTCAAAGAGCATATCCAACGCCAACTCCAGCCCATTGTTGATGCCCGCGATACAATAGACAAGGAAGCAGAAGAGACTACATCGACCGACATCGACAAAAAAGAGCAACTCTATGAAGGGGTAGACAAGCTCAAGCAACAGTACAACCAACGGCTCGAAGAAGTACTGATGGACATCCTACCTCAAGCTTTTGCCATCGTCAAAGAAACAGCACGGAGGTTCAAAGCGCACAAACAGCTCATGGTGACTGCTACTGCACAAGACCAAATCTTAGCAGCTAGTACTGACTATGTAACGATGCAAGGAGATCAGGCTATCTGGCACAACCAGTGGGAAGCGGCAGACAATCCAGTGGTATGGGACATGCTGCACTACGACGTGCAGCTAATAGGTGGCATCATCTTACACCAGGGAAAAATTGCAGAAATGGCTACAGGTGAGGGGAAAACCCTAGTAGCTACACTACCTGCCTTCTTGAATGCACTGGTAGGCAAGGGAGTCCATATTGTCACTGTCAACGACTACCTAGCCAAGAGAGATGCGGCGTGGATGGGCCCGCTCTACACGTTCCATGGCCTTACAGTGGATTGTATTAATAAGCACCGCGCGCATTCACAAGAAAGACAACAGGCTTACCAGGCTGATATTGTCTATGGTACTAACAACGAGTTTGGCTTTGACTACCTCCGCGATAACATGGCTACTAGCCCTGAAGAGCTAGTACAACGGGAGCCTCACTTTGCCATGGTCGATGAGGTTGACTCGGTATTGATCGATGATGCAAGAACGCCGCTGATTATCTCTGGGCCTGTTGAAAAAAGCAACGAGCAAGAATACAATGTACTCAACCCTAGAATACAGAAGCTTTATGAGGCCCAAAAAGAACTTGTTACCCAGTTGCTTCAAACAGCCAGAAAGAAGATTGGGGAAAGCAATGAACAAGAAGGCGGCATAGCGTTATTCAGGGCCTATAGAGGACTTCCAAAGCACAAGCCACTCATCAAGTACTTAAGCGAAGTAGGTATAAAAAAAATTCTGCGTAAGACGGAGAACTACTACCTACAGGACAACTCCAGTATGATGCCTGAAGCAGACGAGCCACTGCTATTTACCATCGATGAACGGCATAACAGCATAGAGTTCACAGAGCAGGGCCTAGAGTACATCACCCAAAAAGAAGAAGACCCTCACTTCTTTGTACTGCCAGACATCGGCCTGGAAATTGCACACATAGAAAATACAACAGCGCTTGATGAGCAGGAAAAGCATGTCCAAAAAGAGGTGCTGATCAATGACTATACCATCAAGTCGCAACGGATCCATGTGCTTAACCAACTCTTAAAAGCTTACACCTTGTTTGAGAAAGATGTGGAGTACATCGTTGTCAACAATAAAGTCAAGATCGTAGACGAGCAAACAGGCAGGATACTAGAAGGCAGAAGATACTCGGATGGGTTGCACCAAGCAATTGAAGCCAAGGAGCGGGTGAAGATAGAAAAGGCCTCGCAAACCTATGCCACCATTACCCTGCAAAACTATTTCCGCATGTACCACAAGCTGGCAGGCATGACTGGTACAGCAGCTACAGAAGCGGGGGAATTCTGGGAAATCTATGGCTTGGATGTCATCGTTACACCTACCAACAGGCCCATCATCAGAGCAGATAAAGATGATAAGGTATACAAAACTGCTCTAGAGAAATTTCAGGCCATTATCGAAGAAATCACCATCCTCACTCAGCAAGGCAGGCCTGTGTTGGTGGGTACTACTTCGGTAGAAATCTCCGAGCTGGTGAGCAGCATGCTCACCGCGAAAAAGATCAAGCACCAAGTGCTCAACGCCAAGCACCACCAGAAAGAAGCGGAAATTGTTGCAGAGGCAGGCAAAGCAAGCACTGTCACTATTGCCACCAACATGGCCGGCAGGGGCACAGACATCAAGCTTACGCCAGAGGCCAAAGCAGCAGGAGGATTGGCCATTATTGGCACAGAGCGGCATGAATCCAGAAGAGTAGACCGGCAACTGCGTGGACGGGCAGGCAGACAAGGCGATGTAGGTTCTTCACAATTTTTTGTTTCGTTAGAAGACAATCTGATGCGGTTGTTTGGCTCCGAAAGGATAGCGCGGATCATGGACAAGATGGGCCTAGAAGAGGGAGAAGTGATACAGCACAGCATGATTACTCGCTCTATTGAAAGGGCACAGAAAAAAGTAGAGCAAAGCAATTTCGCTATTCGGAAGCGACTTCTGGAGTATGACAACGTAATGAACGCACAGCGAGAAGTCATCTACACAAGAAGAAGACATGCACTGGTAGGCAAGCGTTCGTACCTAGATACCATGAACATGGTGTATGATACCGTGGCAGACCTACTCACTCACCGCGAAGGCACTGTGGACCGTAAAGGCCTGCCCCTGAATCTGCTAAAAATATTTGGCAAAGAACTCATGACCGATGCAGCCAGCAGCCAGGCAGATATAACGCAAAAAATAAAGGATGTCTACCAAATAACCCTGAAGGCATATGAAGAAAGGAAAGCGTACCTACAAACCAGAGCCTGGCCGCTCATCAGCGCCATGCACCAAACACAAGGCGAAGCCTTGCAGCGCTTCTCTTGGCCATTTACTGACGGAATAACAGTCTTATACGTAGCAGCATCTCTCCCAGCATGTATAGCCTCCAAAGGAGCAGCGCTTGTCAACGGTGTAGAAAAAGCTGCTACCTTACATTTCATAGATCACTACTGGAAGGAACATCTTAGAGCCATGGACGACCTCAAACAGTCTGTCCAGAATGCTGTGTATGAACGCCAGGATCCTTTACTGATCTATAAATTTGAAGGCTACAAGTCATTCCAACAATTCATCCGGCAAGTGAATCACACTACCATCGCTTTCCTAAATAGCGCAGACTTTCAGCTCAAAGAACCCGACGCAATACAAGAAGTACAGTATGCAAGTGACTATACGCACCTACAAGAAAGTAAACAAAGTGTGGAATCTTTGCTCCATACCGATGAACAAGGGCCAGGTACTAACGTACATGGACAGCCACTGAGATCGCAAAAGATAGCACAACGCAATCAACGGGTGACTGTACACTATGCCGATGGCAGGGTCAAAGAAAACGTTAAATTCAAAACAGTAGAAGAAGATCTAGCCAACGAGAAGTGCAGAGTAGTAAGAATTCAGTAGCCCTCATATACATAACGCGTGCCTGATTACTCAACAAGACGCTTTATAAGCCTAGGTTTTTTATTACTGGCAACAGTCACTGCAGGTACATGGTGCAAAAAAGATATTCAAAGTACCTATAGTGAGAACCTGGCTAAGCACAGAAAGAAGTTTAAGGCTGCCAAGTCAGCAGTCAAAAAACCCGTTCAGCCAAACCACAAGAAAAAACCCACCCATATAACCTCCACACATGCCATTACCAACCAGCTCGACTACTTGCTAGCGCGCAAGAAGGAAGTCAGTGAGCAAATAAAGCACATTCAAGGCTATACCATTCAAGCATACGCAGGAGGTAGTAGAGATGAAGCGTTTAGGATCAAAAACCAGCTATACACGCACTATCCTGCCATCGAGCCTGAGGTAGTCTATGATTTGCCTCATTACACAGTGAGGATTGGAAAATTTCTAGATAAGTTAGAGGCCTATCCTGCGTATGCGGCTATCAGGAAGCGGATGCCTCAAGTGATCATTAGGCCCATCTCTTTTGTTAATAAACCCCATATTTTCATTAGCAAGACAGCAGCAGGTCAGAGCAACACAACCCCTTCTGTGCCAACAACCAATGGGTGCATTCAACACGACCAGGAGCAGCTTATCTGGCCATAGCACTTGCAATCTTTGCAGAGGAAAGGCTATACTTGTTCCCCTTAACCTGCTCATGCTGCACACAAGGGTAGACACTTAACAAGATACAATGTGAAGACGAGAAGTCCTCTCTACAGCTTGCAAGCAATTGTTTTAGGCTTACTAATCATAACATCAGCCGGATGTGGAGGCCTTAGCCTCCCTACAGTAGCCGGCCAGGGAAAAAAGCTTGGCAACAAGTGCGCCGTTTACGATGGCAAAGGGGGGCTAATGTCCTTCCTTTTAAGCAGCAGACAACGGGCCCAGGGTTTGTCTCTATAGAAGGAGGAAAAAGAATGTTCCTGAAAAGATTGTGGCTACTGGCTTCAGGTGAGTACTAGAAGATATCTAGACCAAGGAGCTTCTGATGCAATGACTAGATTTAGGTGTGCAGTGACAAGTGTAAGCAGCACGCATCGGTAATTTTATTCTGCCACTGCTATGGTGGCCACACTGAGTTCCTTAATCCCAGCAGCCAACAAAGCCCTGCCACAGGCCTCCAATGTGGACCCTGTCGTAATGACGTCATCCACCAGGAGCAGGTGTTGATGGCGTATATCTGTGATGTTTGTTGCATAAAAAGCATCTTCCACACTTTTTAAGCGTTCCACTTTGCTCTTTTTTGTCTGTGTAACTGTCTTTTTAACACACCTAAGGTGCTTATTACTCCAAGGGATATGAAGCACCTCGGCAAGGCCTTGCGCAACAAATTCACTTTGGTTGTAACCCCTTTCCCGCAGCCTACTACTGTGCAAAGGTACAGGGACAATGAGGTCAAAAGTGTTGCTCAAATGTGCTTCCTTTAACAGTACTCCGTATCTTCTCCCCAGCACTCTTCCTACTATTGGCTTGTGCTTATACTTTAAGTGATGAAGTAGGTGCTGCACTTTGCCTGATTTTCGAAATTTGTACAGTGCCATAGCGTACTGTAGGGGAAGCCTACCAGCAAGCTTTTGGGCAACTATATTGTCAGGCTCTTGGTGATAATTTGTCTGGGGCAAATCGTAGAGACAACCTGTGCAGATCAATGTCTCTCCTTTGACAAGTAGCTTGGGACAGGTCAGGCAGTAGTTCGGGAAAAATAGATTGAAGAAATCACGCACCATATCCAAAAGTTAACACTTCCTTGGCCTACCTAACAGTGCCTACTAATGGATTCTTGCTAATTTTATCGCTACGATAGATGTGGTAATAAAAAAGATTCGCCACAGAAAATGTATCTTGGGAACGTCAATAATAGTCGGGCTATCCAGATACCAAAGTTGCAGTCCCCTTGAAACTACCAAGAGAGTCCGTCGATCACAACCCAACAGGCACCCTATCGCGCGCATAATGTCCCCACAATATAGGCACTTCGGGCAAAGAGCCCTTTCTGTATTAATTGCCATGCCTATTGTCGTAATTGCTATATACTGGAGTGCCTGGAGCTATTTTTTACTTTTTTCTCTCGTAGTTGTACTGGCTATGCTGGAGTTTTATCAATTAGCTGGCCTTGGCGGCATAAGCCCCAACAAATTTTTTGGGGTTGGGGGAGGGATTTTGACCTATGTACTCGTATTTCTATCTGCTAGTGGGCATATACCTGGTAACTACCTTTATGTATTGTGCCCAATGGTGGCCCTTATTTACCTCATAGAACTCTATCAAAAAGGAACAACTCCCTTTACCAATATCGCCTACACACTGCTGGGTATTGTTTATGTGAGTGGCCCCTTTGCTTTGTTGCATATTACTGCCTTTGCTAAAGGAGGTGTTTACAGCCACGAAATTGTCATGGGCATTTTACTGATCCTGTGGGCGAATGATACGGGAGCTTACCTGGTGGGTTCAGGCATAGGTAACCGTAGACTCTTTCAACGCATATCGCCTCATAAATCCTGGGAAGGGACTCTAGGAGGCGCTGCCTTAGCACTGGCCGTGAGTTACGCCATAGCCAACTATTTCAATATCATCGGTTTAGAAACATGGCTAGGTATTGGCGGCATTGTTATTGTGGCCGGCACCTACGGCGACCTGGTAGAATCAATGCTCAAGAGGAGCCTCAAGATTAAGGATTCGGGGGATACGATTCCTGGCCATGGGGGTTTTCTAGACAGGTTTGATAGCTTTTTGCTGGCGGTCCCTTGCATTGTAGCCTTGATCAAGCTATCGCGCTGAAAAATTCTTCCTGACCCATGCTTATAGGTATAAGCAGATAAAAGTTGTAGTTTCGGTCCCCGCTGAGGCTAAGCACCAACAGCAACTTCGATCGACAAACACTACTCCCCGGGGAGCAACCCGCTCAACTAGCACGAACTAAAAAATGCGTATTCACAGAGAAGGGAAGAATATTCTACTAGTTTCATTTGTTTTTTTCCTGGGTACGCATTTGGTCCTTGCCAAGCATTGTGAAATGATGCCTCGAAATTATGCCCTCTTTACGGCCATTAGCACGCTATTTTATGCATGGCTCATTTACTTTTTTCGTGACCCCCATAGAGTCATCTATCCACAAGAAGGGTGTGTACTGGCACCTGCAGATGGGAAGATAGTAGTGGTTAAGAAAGTATACGAAGATGAATATTTACGAGAAACCCGAATACAAGTAAGCGTATTCATGTCCCCTTTCAATGTACATGTCAACAGAAGTCCCATTTCGGGTATTGTCAAGTTTTTTAAGTACCATCCAGGAAGACATTGGGTGGCCTGGCATCCCAAATCCAGCACCAAGAATGAGCGCACCACGGTCGTAATCGAACATGACAAGGATGTTCAAATCCTCTTTCGCCAAATAGCAGGCATTCTTGCCAGAAGAATTAAGTCTTATCTTCGAGAAGGTGATCAAGTGCAACAAGGGAGTGAGTGTGGATTCATCAAATTTGGCTCTAGGGTAGATGTCTTTCTTCCACTCAATGTCCAACTCAAAGTAAGCGTGGGAGAAAAAGTGAGGGGAGGAATTTCTGTACTTGCAGAACTATAGTCGTAGTACCAAAGCGCTACTCATCTAGCTGGTGCTTCCCTAAACCACGAGCAAGCCCATCTCTATAAGCCTATACCCCCGGGTACTTGCTAAAAAAGGAGCTTAACTAGCACGCCTGCGATGAGTACCGCAGTAATGGTAGCCACAAGGCCGGGCAGCATAAAACTATGGTTCAAGACAAACTTGCCCACACGTGTGGTGCCGGTGCTGTCCAAGCTCATGGCGGCAAGCAGTGTAGGGTAGTTAGGAATAAAAAACACCCCATTCACAGCGGGCAATGCAGCCAGTAGTGCAGCGGCTGGGAGTCCTAACGCGATGCCAAGAGGCATGACAGCGCGGATGGTAGCCGTTTGACTGACGAGCAGTGTAGACATCATAAAGAGTAGCAGACTAAACTTCCAAGGTGCCTGCGTGATTTGGGTTTGCACCGCTGCTAGAATCTCAGCTTTATTGGCCGCTATAAAAGTATCACCTAGCCACGAGATGCCTAGAATAGCTACGACAGCCTGAATACCCGAGACAAAGACATTGCTTTTTACGATCTCTTTGGGATTCAACTTACACACCAGCACAATCAAGGCAGCAGTAGCCAGCATCACAATCTCAATCACGATCGGCATCGCCATCGGTTGCATAATTCCGTTGATTTCCCAGCTTGGCCGCGACCCTTTCCAAACACCACACAGCATAATAATGACAATCCCTAGCATAAATAAAATCACAGAAAGCCTTGCCAAGCTTGGTACAGGATCGGTTTTTGTAACCTGATCCTCCATCTTTTGCTGAGCACCTTGTACTCTCTGTAGGTATACGGGGTCTTCATGTAACTCTTTTCCCCACTTGTTCACCACCAAAGTAGCCAACACGACACCCCCAAAAGTAGCGGGGATACATATTTTTAGGATATCTATCAGACCTATTCCATAGGGCGCCAAAAGCCCCACGGCAAGGGCAATAGGTGCAGATACGGGGCTAGCCAATACGGCTTGCTGGGCAGCAATGACCGCCATTGACAGGGGTCTAGAAGGGCGCACACCCACATCTTTGGCCACATCAGCAATAACAGGGAGTATGGCGTAGATGGTATGGCTAGTGCCTCCCATAAAAGTAAATAGATACGCGATAAGCGGGCTAACAAAAGTGATCCTATGTGGATATTTCCTAATGAATCGTTCCGCTAGTGTGGTTAAGTAGCGCAACCCACCTGCCGCCTCTAAGGTGCTTGAAGCAGTAACAACAGCTGTAACAATCATCAGCACTTCTGTCGGAGGGTCGGTAGGCTTTACGTGAAAAACAAAAACTAAGATGGCCAACCCCAACCCGCCCATAATGCCCAAGCTGATGCCCTGAAGTCTTGTACCTAAAAAAAGGGCAATAAAAACTATGGCAATTTGTATCCAAATCATGTTTTAAAATTTTATGAGGGAATCCTGCTCCCAAAAGCACAGGGGTATCTACATGTGGCAAAAAAATAACACACCAACTATGCAGTGCGCTTGAGGGCTGCAAATTTACTAGAATCTCAGATATAACCATCATAGCAACTCAACGACCTACCGCAGAGGGAATGCGATGGGCATAGGGTTACGTAACATAGAACGCCTATTGCAAAGAAGTAAAGTTATAGCTCCATGATAGTCTCGCAGGCCAAGTAAGAAAGTGCTTTATGTGGTGTTAAGATGGAGGGCAAATCGCTTGGAGTACTTGTGTGTTTATGCCCTTATTAGGAAATATTAGGAAAGGGCATAATGCTCACCTCTATCCTACTTGGCGCACACTCTCCAAAAAATAATAGGGAGTATACTTGGCTTTTAGTATGTTTGTAGTAACATTAGTGTCCTGTCAGGTACCCGGAAGAGTTTAAAATCCACCTCATGAAGTATGACAAGCTCTCGCACCTCATGGGCACCCTCTTGTTAGGCGCCACTACGCTCTTCGGCTGTAAGAAGCACCCTATGTTGGCGATGGCCGAAGAGACAGACGCTACCGGTATGCAAAGTAGTAGTATAGGCTCAAAAAAGTTTGGAACTTTCTACGCATTTGAGGAGCCTTACGACTGCGCCGCAAAAGGTAACTGGTGCCATGAACGTAAATTAGTACCGCGTTTTCGTGAGATTTTTTGTGTCCCTCCCCTTGACCTGGACACCCAGAAATTGAAAACGACTGCAAGGATTGCTGAAGAAGATTTAAATACCTGTCTAGAGGATCTTGACCTTGCAAAGGATCGGCTGAAAGATAGGACAGGGAGCTTGGTAAAACACGAAGAAGACCTCAAGAGGTGCCAGGAAGACCTCGATCATGCAAAGAATTGGTCCAATAGCTTAAGTGATCAACTAAATGCCGCCCGGAATGAGTTGGATCACTCAGAAAGAAATTTCGGAGAGGCAAATGAGCGTTACCAATTATGTTTGAATAAACGAAGCCCGCTACCCGCAGAGACGGCCAACACGGAAGAAAGATGGCCAATACACGTGGGGCCTTATAGTAGTGCTGTAGGAGGAGCGGCGATTGGAGGAGCGGTTGTTGGTGCTTGGATGTGGAGAAAAATGTCGAATTCTTTTGCTGCTGCAGAAGCAGAATTGCAAACATCAAAAGAAAGAGAGGAGAGACTGCAGCAAACTCTGAATACAAGTCTCTCAAAATTGAGAATTCTACAATCAGAAATTAGGGTGCAAAAAACCAAGCAAGACGAATCGCAGAGTGTTCATATGATGGAGAGTCAAGTTTCCTCTGTAACAACTAGGTTAGGTAGAGTCCAACCCGGAGGGGAAGGTTAATGCAAAAGATCATGGTCAACAAAAAACATATAGTTTCTGTTGTGTGTTTTTTCTTATTCGTTCAGTGCACCAACCAAGCTGCACGGAGTGATGACGTAGAAGCACTGAAACAGCAGCTCGAAGCGGCTAATGCAGCGTCCCAAAGTGGCAAAGGAGAACTTGAAACGAAACTTGAGAACTTACGGCAGCAGCTCGAAACGGTTAATACAGCCTCCCAAAGTGGCAAAGGAGAACTTGAAACGGAACTTGAGAACTTACGACAGCGGCTCGAAGCGGCTAACACAGCCTCCCGAAGTGGCAAAGGAGAACTTGAAACGGAACTTGAGAACTTACGGCAGCAGCTCGCAGCGGCTAATACAGCCTCCCAAAGTGGTAAAGGAGAACTTGAAACGAAACTTGAGAACTTACGACAGCAGCTCGAAGCGGCTAATACAGCCTCCCAAAGTGGCAAAGGAGAACTTGAAACGAAACTTGAGAACTTACGGCACCAGCTCGAAGCGGCTAACACAGCCTCCCGAAGTGGCAAAGGAGAACTTGAAACGGAACTTGAGAACTTACGGCAGCAGCTCGAAGAGGTTTATTCGCTAGCAAAAAATACCCTCCTAGCTCATCGTTTAAGCAGCCGATATTGCTTAGCATTTGTCAGAGCATGGCAAGACTTACACACTGCCGAGTTAGAAAAGCGTGCGAACGATGTGCAAGTTGATAACCCTGAGAAGGAACTAGCAGAAAAACTGCTCCAAGCATTATTGGATTGCAAACACGTATATGATACGGAATTTAAAAACCCTTCAGCATCACCACCTCCCACGATAACAATACAAACTCCGACTCCTCCCTCACCGGCTGAGAATACGGACAGCAGTGCATGACCCTAAAAAGGAGGACACCGCGAAAAACAAGTTCATAGGCAGGGGTGCTGACACAAATTTTACGCTATTATTACCTGTCAAGTATTAGCAAGTGATGATTCTTTGAGAAAATTTCTCCCTACCCTAAATTAGAGGAAGCAGCCAAAATGGACCAATCTTCCTCGGGGGAGCAGGTTGGATATTGTTGTCGAAAACACATAGTCAACTCCGCTCTATTGCTGTTCACCAGCTTTTTTCGCAACCTCCTTGCTGTTTCTTAACAACTCCCGCCAGTGGTTAAATCCTTTGAAATACAGCAAACTAACCCCTCCAGTAAATATTGCTGCCTCCTCTGTACCCATATACGCAGCATTGGTAGTATGCTTATTGTATAGTTTGGCCCTGAGTCTTCCATCCTTGGTAAGTACATACTCCACTGTCCAGTCGCCTACCAATTGGGCTGTACTCCAGGCACGCGCTGTATTACCGAAGATGCTTCCTTGTCTAGACACCCGAAGTCTCCCATCAACAAGATTATAGGAAAGATTAAGATGTACATTGTCAAGATTTTTATTTCCTAATTCTGCTAGATCAACCTCTACATCAACTTCCAGGTTATCATCCAGGTTAGAAGTAAGGTTGCTTAATTGCTGAGAAACAAGTGCGCTAAAATGTCTACCAACAGTATTACTACCCGCCCCTGGTATCTGTTTATTAGCAACTTCTTGGAAGAGTAATAAGCTCAACGCCTGGGTTTCTGCATACTGCTTGTCTTGAGATGCCTTCTGCTTAAACTCATTAACGACCGTGGCTAACTCACTGGAATATTCTGGAAAGTCGATTGTAAAGCTTTTTTTAGGCGACAGGAGCTCTCCTTGCAGTTTTGCTGCCACTTGTACTGGATACTTTTTTTGGGCCCGTCCTGCTCCTCCCGAGCTACCCAAGAGGGATGCTAGTGCAACCCGCTGCTCATACACTGCTCTGACATCCATTATGCCTTTTGCAGGGCTGTCGTGCCAGGTAATCTTGCTCTCTGGTAGAATCTTGAAAGTTCTATTGACGATATGGTAGAGAGAAAGATTGTACTCTCCTGCTAAAAACTCAAACCCGCCCGACATCGCAAGTGCTCCCTCGCTATCTACTTCTAGGTTTATGTTGCCTTTGCCTCGCCCTTTGATGGCATCACCAGTCTTTGCATCCAGGATAATCTCTGTTTGGGCATCAGGCGTGATCTCTAGTAGTAACGCAAGCTCGAAACCCTGCAAGGCAATTTGTTTGGTCTGAGCTGCTTCGTCTTTATATTGGGCCTTAAAATTCACAAACCGGATGAAGTCGTATTGCGCCACTGCATTATTGGCCCCGCGCACCGGAATGAAGATATTGGTGCCCGGATCCGTTTTTGCTTTCAGGCATACCGCCATGTTGTTGAGAGGACCAGAGGCAGTCAAACTACCACTCAAAATACCAGTTCCATAAAAGTATTCATTGTCTTTTGCAGCGGTGTTGAGTAGCTTGAAATTTGTTATACTGCCTTCTGCGTCGATTTGAAAGTCCTTAAAGCCTCTGTGAGCAATGCTACCCTGCAATACTGCTTCGCCTTGTTGGTCATCAGACAAGCGGAGTGTGGTGATGTTGATCACCTGATCAGCAAAGGTCAATGTCCCACTCACCTGATAAAGCGTATTGAAATAATTAACCCTCACAGCTGCATCTGTAATGCTAGCTCCACCCGTGACACCGGGACTAGCTGGACTACCATTGATGTAGATAGTACCGTTAAGCTCACCAGCTAATTGCGATAACTGATTGGCTACAAAAGGCGCTAAGGCAGCCAATGGGGCATGAGAAAAATGGACTGTGAGTTGCAGGCTGTTCGCTTCTTTTCGCGGCTCATAGAAGCCCTGGATAGCCACGGTTTGTTGTTTTAAGTAATCTACCTGGCAGGCCATGTTGAATCGCTGCCAGGCATGATCCCAACCAGTACGTACATGCATATCGCCTACCAAAAAATTATCAATGGTAAGCTTTTCAAGGGTGATGTCACTGTTCATGTACGGCTGGTCCAGTGTACCTTGTAGTACAGCTGCTGCATTGAGCACTCCTGTAACTGGCTTACCGACCAACAGGTTAAGGTTTTCTAATGAGCAATCTTTAATTTCTAGGTGCAGTACTTCAGTAGGATCAGCAGATAAAGTGCCAAAAAAACTAACTTGTTGTTGCCCCTTACGAAACGTAAAGTTTTGAAACCGTGCCCATGATCTGCCAAGCGTAATGCGATTATCTGGATGTATATGCCACCGATTGTCAGCCAGTTCCCCCTGAGGGGGCATCAATGCAATCTCTATGGTATTGTCCAACAAGACTACCTGGCCCTGTACACTAATCTGGTTACCACTCCCCTGCTTGCCAAGGCTGCTGCTAAAATTGATCTGATCGTTGCTCCAGCAGATGGTTAAGGCCAGATCTTCTGTGGTATTGAGTGTCCCCCATTGCTGCTCCTTAGAAGCTAGTTGCACCACAGCCGATACTGACTGACCATCTTTAGATTGGCTGACGGATAGCTCCAGCTGCGTACCTTCCCATCTATTTTTATTAAAAGCAAAGGACGCTGCCTCAGCAAGGCGTAAGGAGAGATTTGCTTCCTCCCGCTGTGAAAAACTGCCCTCAAATTGGGTATTGGGCGACACATACGCATCAATACCAAAAACATGGAGCAGCGGGTTAATGTCTCTGCAATGAAGCTGGTAGGCGAGTGTATAAGGCTGAAGCGTGTACCTCTGGGGGGACCGCTCGGCATGCATCAAATGACGTTGATAACCTTGTATGAACTGTTTAAAATCGCTAGCTAGACTAGCATAGGAAAAATTCCCCTCGGCCCTGAGGGCGAATAGTGCTGAGTCTACCTCCAATAGATGGCCGAAATCTCCTCGGTCTGCACGAATATGTAAAGCGTCTAATCGTATTTCCTTGCCTTCTAGGTCAAAACAAAACTGGTGCAGCTTAGCATCTGCCTTGATATTATCCAACGATAGGCCCTCCATGACAATAGACAATTGGGTATGCAAGGTGGCACGGCGGTCAGTGAGTCGCAGCGCTTGCAAACAAGCTCTGTCTAAGGTACCCTCTACAACCATTCTTTCTGTATCTCCGTTTAGGTTGATGGCCACATCAGCCCGGAGCTGCAGGTGGGGATCATCGACAGTGAGCTTTCCTTGAAAAATCGCTCGGGAAAAATTCCCATGGGTACAGATGTTTTTATATACGTAGTCGTTACAACCAAGCTTATGAATGTTGGCCTCTAATTGGAAGTGTGCCGCGGCCCAACTTGGGCCCTCTCCATCTATTTGGCTCTTCATGGTTAGCTGCTGTATAGCAGGATTATTCAACCAGATGCCTAACTCAAAATCACTGGTAGCAATAGCACCTTTGTACATTGTACGTTGAGCAGCAGAGTTGATCCGAACCTCCAGGTCGGTAGTCACCTTGCCTAGGTGGGTATCGAAAGTAGCTTTGGCTATAAAATCAGCCAACGTACCATAGAAACGACCTTTCGTTTTCAAAAAAAGAAATTTCTCTATCAGCTTGTGGCGCTTTTCGTCCAGATAAGGAAGTAAATCTTGGGTATGCAGAGTTCCCTGTTGCAGTTCCATATCAAATATTGCCTCTTGCACATCCGGCAACCCTCGCAGGCTTAGAAAGCCCTCTAAGTAGCTACCTTGTTCTCCGAAACCAAGCTGTAAGTCTTTGACGTGAAAGTCATTGACCTTGCCATCCATCGTACCACTAAAAGTATAAGAAGACTTATGCTGCCTAAAATAGGGTACAAAGACGGCCAACTCTTCGGCAGAAACGACGGCACTGTTTATGCATGCTGTCATGTGCACACTATCCCTGAACGCTGCTGGAGGCAACGAGGAGTCATAGGTGAGGGTACAACTTCCCTCAAGGGTACTACACCCGGTCCGAAGCTGTAGCGCTTTGAATTCTACGCTATCTGGAGCAACAATCAGAGAGGTACTAAAATGGTCTACAGATAACGGCCTATCAGCATGTTTTCCCGTAAAATGACAAATGTCTACTGCTAACGTATTGGTTTGGACTTTTAGGTTGGCTAGCTCAGCATCAATTTTATGTAGGGTGAGGTGCCTGGTATCAAAAGCGTCTTGCAGTGGCGCAGTTTGCTGGTCATCCACTGAAAATGTTATGTCTCTTAAATAAGCCCTTTCAATCAAAAACGGGGTCACATGCCGTGTTGCTGATGCCGGCTTTGTAGCGCCCGCCAGTCGCTGAAGCAAGACGTGAATGTTATAACCTTCCTCCCCCTCTTTGCACAGATGCACCTGGGCACCTTCTACAAGAACAGTTTTCAGCGTAATGAACGTGTTCATTAGTAGCTGGAAAGGGTTTACCTTGAGTGCCAGTTGGTTGATGGCCAGCATGGTGTTGTCTTGGGGATCTTTAATGGTAAGCCCAGTAAGCGAGGCATGGCACAGCCATTTGAGCTGAAAGCACTGGTGGGTGATGGCAAACTGGGTAGTATGACTCAGGTGCCGCAGGAGTATTCCAAACAAGCAATTTTGGACACAGGGAAGCTGCAGCGCTACAAAAGTGCTCATGAGCAGGCCAAGCGTAGCCACCGAAAGCCATTTCAGGAGCTTGCCTATACTTTTTTTGATTAGCTTCGTTCTTCCTCTAGGTGTATTCAATGCGAAAGAGCAATCCAGTAATATTGGCGATTGAAACCTCGTGTGATGAGACAGCGGCAGCTGTCATTTGCAATGGCAAGATAGCAAGCAACGTGATAGCTGCCCAAACGGTGCATGCACAATATGGGGGAATTGTCCCCGAATTAGCTTCGCGTGCACACCAGCAACACCTGGTTCCTGTAATCAGGCAAGCTATGCAGCAAGCCAACATTGCCCAAGCTAAGTTGGATGCAGTAGCCTTTACACAAGGACCAGGGTTATTAGGGGCATTGCTTGTGGGCACTGCTTTTGCCAAGTCTGTTGCTTTTTCGCTGGATATTCCGCTTATCGCTGTACATCATATGCGTGCACATATCTTGGCCAATTTTATTGAAGAGCCTTGCCCTACTTTTCCATTACTCGGGCTAACAGCGAGCGGTGGGCACACTCAACTAGTCCTTGTCAAGGACCACTTGTGCATGGAGGTCATTGGAGAAACACAAGACGACGCCATAGGAGAGGCTTTCGACAAGATAGGCAAACTGATGGACCTCCCCTACCCTGGGGGGCCGCTCATTGACCAGTATGCACGACGGGGTGATCCACAAAGCTTTCAGTTTCCATCCACCAACGTACCTCACCTCCATTTTTCTTTCAGTGGTATTAAAACAGCTTTTCTCTATTTTCTCCGGGAGCAACAGAAAAAAGACGCCCAGTTTGTGGCCAAGCACCGAGATGATCTTTGTGCAAGCATTCAGGCTGTTTTGATCAGCATGCTCCTCGAAAAACTAAAAAAAGCGGTTGCTCAAACAGGCATTAAAATCATCGCAGTAGCGGGTGGTGTTGCAGCTAATTCGGGCCTAAGAAGTCAGTTGAAGCAGCTGGCTGAGAAAGAGGGCTGGGAAGTATTTATGCCGCAATTAGCCTACTGCACAGATAATGCAGCCATGATTGCTATCACAGCCTACTACCAGTACTTGGTAGGTGATTTTTGCAACTTGCAAGTAACTGCCAGACCTAGGATGTCTTTGTGAATGGTAAATCGGAGGTCGATGACAGCTGGTGTGCGTACCAGAGACGCAACGACACAGTGTGAGGCTCAAATGGCAACTCTTTCGATAGAAGAGCGTGACTTAGTTATTCATTTTTGACCCTTATAACCGTTACAATTACCCAATGCATGGATTCGCGTAATATGATGTCTTCAAAGCACAAAAAAGTAACCAAGAACATCGTTATCAAAAACAAGCGGGCGAGTTTTGAGTATACATTCCTGGATAAATATGTAGCAGGCATAGTCTTGACCGGCACAGAGATTAAGTCCGTTAGAGTCGGCGAGGTAAGCCTACAAGAGGCTTATTGCTACTTCTCTAGAGGAGAGCTTTGGGTCAAGAGCATGCACATTGCAGCATATGCACAAGGAAACATTTATAACCATGTTGAAAACAGGGATCGGAAGCTGCTTTTGAACAGAAAAGAGCTCAATAAGCTCATGCGCAACAAGGAAAAAGGACTAACGATCATTCCTGTTCAGCTTTTTATTAATGAATGGGGGTTGGCTAAGCTGCAAATAGCTTTGGCCAAAGGGAAAAAGCTATATGACAAACGACAGAGCATCAAGGAAAGAGATCTGGAAAGGGCTATGCGACGTGGTCAGGCATAGCATAAAGTTTTAGGACAACGACCCGCTCATAGGTTTAACTCATAACGCTACCATTGCAAAAGTATATTTGCTGTCACCTGTGTTTTTGGTGGACATTCTTGAAGCCTATTGGTTTTTATAGTGGCCTGCCTCCTTCCAGAAGTGTCGCCTTTGGAAAAATGAGGGGACTTGTGCTTACTTTTCTCGGAGAGGCTGGTAATTTTCTGTCTGCCTTTTACATAAAAGGTAAAAAGCGAGGCTACGCCGGTGAGGCGAAACATTGATCAAGGATCGGTTAATAAACCTTATTTAGTCGCCCCTTAACAAAGGGGAATTTCATTGCCTACTATGCGATAAGGAATATTTTTTGAAAATTTTACCCAAAATAGCGTAGCAAAAAACGCAAGGAAAGGATAAATTTAATCCAAAACCTTGCAGAAAATCTCCTCATCAACAACAAACTGATCTGTTTAAAAACCTGCTTTCTCATCAGTTGAATCCTCAGCACTCGCTCTACCTATTAGCCCGGGCCATCCCCTGGGAAAAGATAGAGGAGGCGTTTGCGCCGCTCTATGGAAAGGTAGGCTTGCCGAGCCACCCCATTAGAAAAATGGCTGCCCTGTTGATGCTCAA
>JBJORC010000003.1:0-9357 GCA_046049605.1 Bacteroidota bacterium | reverse complement strand
GACAGCTAGAAACTATGCTGTCATGAGCTCATGGTGTGAACAGGAACCTTAAGAAGAAGTTCGAATTTTTCGGGAGGCTAACTCTAAGAGCATGTCGTACTGTTTTGCATCTAAATCATTGGTGAAGTAGTGAGCAGGATTTATTTTCTTCCTGTTTTTTACCACCTCATAATGTAAGTGGGGGGCTGTGGAAGCACCAGTACTACCTACGTAGCCTATACACTGCCCCCTCGCCACTTTTTGTCCAGGTTTCACCTTAAAATCCTGCATGTGGCAGTACTTGGTTAAGAACCCGTAGCCATGGTCAATTTCAACTTGGTTGCCATATCCTCTGAAGCTTCTTTTGGTTAGCTTCACAACACCGTTTCCGGTAGCATAAATGGGAGTTCCTCTAGGAGCAGCGAAGTCCACACCTTCATGCATAGTGGGGATTTTGTGAATAGGGTGGAGGCGCATACCAAAAGGGGATGACAAGTACTTTAGATCTTTGTTAGAAAGAGGTTGAATAGCGGGTATCGCGGCCAGCCTCTTCTCGTTTTCTTGTGCTAGCTTCTGAATCTCATCATATGATTTGGATTGGATGTATAACTGTCGTTTGAGCCGGTCTACTTTTTGAACAGTAGTCGCAATCAATTTATTCTTGTCTAGTAAATCTTGGTAACGATCTGTATCACCAATGCCTGCTTTTCCTACAGGACAGGGCATAGGCTCTACTTCTAAGATCATGCGATAGAGATTAGCATCCTGGTCTTTCAGGTAGGCCAGCACTTCATTGCCCTTGTCTATTTCTTGTCGGATTTGGTCGTAGTGGAACCGAAGCAGGGAATTTTCTTTTCTGAGCCAAGCTTCTTGGGGGGAGTCAAAGTAAGCAGTATAGCCCCAGAAAATTCCGACAGCAATCACCAAAGAGACAGTCAGAAAACCCAACAAGTCAAAAAAGACACCCCATTTTGAAGTCTTGATTCTTTCGTAATTGCAGGTCTCTGCATTGTAATAGTACTTTATTCGCGCCATGTTGCGAGTGGATAGCCTGAATTTTCGTAGCTTCGTTTTTTCTTTGCAAATACATCCGCAAGATAAGCGGTAATTTTCTTGAATGCCAAGTTTGGACTCGTGGAAAAAGCTTTGAAACTCTCCGTAAAATGAAATCAACAGAGGCCAGGAAGCAGTTTATCCAGTTTTTTGAACAAAGAGGCCATAGGCACGTGCCTGCTGTGCCTATTGTGAACAAAGAAGATGCCACCCTAATGTTCACTAATGCAGGCATGAACCAGTTCAAAGATGTTTTTTTGGACTATCAGAAAGTCTCCTACCAGCGAGTTATTAGCACTCAGCCTTGCCTCCGGGTGTCGGGCAAGCACAACGACTTGGAGGAGGTGGGCACGGATACGTATCACCACACGATGTTTGAGATGATGGGCAACTGGTCGTTTGGGGATTATTTCAAGGAAGAAGCAATTCAATGGGCCTGGGAACTACTGACTACAGTGTATCAACTGCCTCAGGAGAGGCTGTATGTGACCATTTTTGGAGGAGACGACCAAGACCAATTGGGACCCGATCAGGAGGCCAGAGCTATTTGGGAGCAGTACATAGCAACTGAGCAAATTTTGTCATTTGCTAAGCAGGACAATTTTTGGGAGATGGGTGATACAGGTCCTTGCGGCCCCTGTACAGAGATTCATGTAGATATTAGACCAGAGGCAGCACGGCAGCACGTGCCAGGCCAGGCACTTGTGAATAAAGACCATCCGCAGGTCATTGAACTGTGGAATTTGGTGTTTATGCAATATAACCGCCTGTCTACGGGCTGTCTTGAGCATCTGCCTGCCAAGCATGTGGATACAGGCCTGGGACTGGAGCGGTTGGCTATGGTGCTTCAAGCCAAAGACTCTAGTTACGACACAGATCTTTTTGTGCCGCTTATAGAGGCCACCGCCACTGCGGCGGGCCAGGTATACGGGCGAGAGAGAGCAGTTGACACGGCTATCAGGGTGGTAGTGGACCACCTCCGTGCAATAACTTTTGCCATTGCAGATGGGCAGCCCCCTTCGAATGTCAAGGCAGGCTATGTAATCAGGAGAATTCTGAGGAGGGCAGTGCGCTATGGCTATACATATCTGGGCTTTGAGGCACCTTTCATGTACCGTTTGGTGGGGGTGCTGGCGCAACAGTTGCAAGCAGCATACCCACACCTGCAGCAGCAACAAGCCCACATTGAAAAAACTATCAAAGAGGAAGAAGAGGCGTTTCTCAGAACCTTGACTACGGGCTTGCACAAGCTAGACCAAATTGGTCAGGCACTACAAGGCAAGTCTGCTGTGATTGATGGTGCCACAGCCTTTGAACTGTACGATACGTATGGATTTCCTTTGGATCTAACGATGCTCATCGCAAAAGAGCATGGCTTGATGGTGGATGAAGCGGGATTTTCCCAAGCGCTGCATGCCCAGCGCCAACGCTCTAAGCAAGCGGCTGTGGTAGCACAAAGTGACTGGGTTACGGTGATGGAAGGGACCTCTCCTTCTTTCATAGGTTATGATCAGCTGGAAGCAAAAGCTAGAATTGTCAAATATCGCACAGTCAAAACGCAGAGCAAGCAAGTATATCAGGTAGTGCTAGACCAAACACCTTTTTATCCAGCAGGGGGTGGCCAAGTAGGCGATACAGGACGGTTGGAAGCAATAGGGGAGACGATCACCGTGCTAGATACTCAAAAAGAAAATGACCTCATCGTCCACTATGTGGACCATCTCTCTTCACCGGTTACAGCCCCTCTGCAGGCCATAGTGGACCAGGAAAGGCGGGCGCTGACTGCAAATAACCACACAGCCACCCACCTTTTGCATGCTGCTCTTAGGCAGGTTTTGGGCTCTCATGTGGAGCAGCGAGGCTCTTTGCTTAACGATCAGTTGCTGAGGTTCGACTTTTCACATCCTACCAATCTGAGTCCTCAAGAACTCACCCAAATTGAAGGTACTGTGAATCAAAAGATTAGGGACAATATTGTCCTACAAGAACAGCGCTATGTATCCTTGTCAGCCGCCAAAGCCATGGGCGCCGCGGCACTTTTTGGCGAGAAATATGGCGAGCAGGTACGTGTAATTACGTTTGATCCCGCCTTTTCTGTAGAGCTGTGTGGTGGTACTCATGTGCCTGCCACGGGCCAGCTTGGCTTTTTCAAGATTACGGCCATCGCTGCGGTGGCTGCTGGTGTACGTAGGATAGAGGCAGTGACAGCAGTGGCTGCTGAACGCTTGGTTCACCATCAGCTAACCCTGCTTAGTACCCTCCAAGCATTGTTCAAGCATCCCAAAGACCTCACAAAAGCAATCCAAAAGTTGCTGCAAGAGAAGGCTGCACTAAGCAAGAAATTAGCTACCTACGAGGCCGTACAAATTCAAACCATTACCAGTCAGTTGCGCAGCAACCTCAAAACAATCCATGGTATTCACACCATGATTGCGCAGGTAGAGCTGCCGCAAGTAGCCGCTCTCAAGCAGGTAGCTTTGGCTTTGCAAGAGGTAAAGGAACCCTGTTTTGTAGTACTGGCTGCCGTTGTGGAGCAAAAACCACATATTGTAGTAGCTCTTTCTGAGGATTTGGCTCAGCGATGGCCACAGAATGCACAGGAAATCGTTAAAAATTTGGCAATATTTATTCACGGTGGGGGAGGAGGCAACTCTACTTTTGCTGCTGCTGGGGGAAAAGAGGTGGGTGGTTTGCCGCAAGTGCTGCGGATGGCTGAAGAGATGCTGAAGAAAAACATGGCAAAGAGAGGGCTATGAAGGAAACCCATGAACGTGTCTGTTAGAGAAAAGTATACTGTTGTCATTGGCTTGGAAGTGCATGCGCAGCTGTCTTTGCAGCGCAAGATGTTTTCGCCAGAAGCAGCAGCCTATGGAGCCTTGCCCAATACCCAAGTGAGTACAGTGACCTTGGCTCATCCTGGTACTTTGCCCTTTATTAACAAGCAGGCAGTTGCTTATGCCATCAAAATGGGGCTGGCCTGTCACTCCGACATTACTCAAGAGAGTATTTTTTCCAGAAAAAACTACTTCTACCCTGACTTGCCCAAAGGTTACCAGATTACGCAAGACAAAACGCCCATTTGCCGGGGAGGTTACCTGACAATTGACACACAGGAGGGCCATGAAAGACGAATTACTTTAGAACGCATTCACCTGGAAGAAGATGCTGGAAAATCGGTGCATGGCTTGGTGCAGGGCAAGACGTTGCTGGATTTTAACCGCGCTGGCGTGGCACTTATTGAGGTGGTGACCAAGCCAGTACTTAGAACGTCTATAGAAGCGCATAGCCTGCTGGGCGAGATCAGGAAGTTGGTTCGGTATTTGGATATTTGTGATGGCAATATGGAAGAAGGTTCATTGCGTTGCGATGTAAATATCTCGGTGATGCTGAAGGATGCCCCTGCGTTTGGACAGCGGGTAGAGGTCAAAAACATGAACTCTATTCGCAATGTACAGCTGGCCATTGAGCATGAGATCGATCGTCAGATCACGGTGTTGGAGGGGGGAGGCGTTGTTATTGCAGAAACACGTTCTTACCATGCCGATACGAATACTACGCAGTCTATGCGGGAGAAAGAGGTGCTAAAAGACTACCGTTATTTTCCAGAGCCTGACCTGCCGCCGCTGGTCGTGTCGGAAGAATGGATTGAAGCATTGCGGCAAGCCATGCCATTGCTGCCTAGGGGGTGTCGTGAAAAATTTATTGATACTTACCAATTACCTGTCTATGATGCCTCGGTGTTGACGGAGGACAGGGACACTGCCCTATATTTTGAGGAACTATGTCAGCTGACAACCTACTATAAAGCAGCTTCTAACTGGGTTATGGGGCCTATAAAATCTTACCTTAATGAACTGACACTATCGATCAAGGAGTTTCCGTTGCAGCCCACGACTCTGGCTGAGCTTATCGCACTGGTTGAGCAGGGGCAGCTTAGTTTTTCAGTGGCTTCGCAAAAGCTCTATCCAGCCCTTCTGGCTCAGCCTGACAAAAGTCCTTCGGCACTGGCCCAAGCGCTCAACTTGCTTCAGGAAAGCAACACAGAAAAGATACGAGCACTTGTGGATGAGGTCATCGCTGACTACCCGGACAAGGTAGCAGCTTACCGAAATGGGAAAAAAGGAATTCTAGGCATGCTCATGGGTGAAGTAATGAAAAGAAGCCAAGGCAACATAGCACCCAAAGTGGCCAACGCCCTGCTTCTACAGTGCCTAGAAGATGCCTAAGTGCCCCGCAATGTTGTTGATTAATTTTGACCTTGACTAGTATAGACATGTCCCCCTTTTTTGACAGCGTAAAAGCTCTCTTGCAAGCGCATAAATGGCTCATTCATCCTTTATCTGTATCAGGTATCGCTATTTTTCTCACTTACGCTTGTTACCTTTTCTATCAGAAGATACACCCTAGACTTACCAAAAGATATTTTGTTGCAAGTGCTTTGCTTGAAGCCATTCATTGGCCGTTGGTTGTTTTTATTTGGGTGAAAGCTGCAGCTTCCATGATCAGCGTTTTTGTCTCGAAGATGGATGATACGTTGGTTCATCTGGTATGGAAGCTGCGTGATGTAGGTCTTACCTTGCTTTTTGCATGGGTGTTTGTGCGTTTTATCAAGCTCTTTGAAGAACAGATTTTACTAGGCCACCTAGCTAGAAAGCGCCCAGATGCGACCACGGTCCAAGCTACAGGAAAGCTACTGCGTGTGTGTATTATTATCATCGTAATTCTATTCATTCTTCCGCTGCTAGGCATTAATGTTTCTGGTATTGTGGCATTTGGTGGGGGGTCTGCCATTATACTTGGTATTGGTGCTCAACAAATTTTTGCCAATTATTTTGGAGGGCTTGTCATCTATGCAGACCGGAATTTCAAAGTGGGGGACTGGATTTCTTCTCCTGACAAGGCCATAGAAGGACAAGTAGAGAATATCGGTTGGCGTGCTACGCAGATTAGGACATTTGATCAGAAGGTATGTTATGTGCCCAATGCTGTTTTGTCTTCCATCATTGTTGTCAACTCCAGCAGGATGAAGAATCGCTGCATCAAGGAGGTGATCGGAATTTGCCATACGGATGCTACTGTGCTTGATAAGATTACGCAAGAGATACGCATCATGCTGCAAGCGCACACCGGGATAGACCAACGAAAGTTGTTGCTAGCACACTTTGCAGGATTTGGGCCTTCTTCGCTCAAGATTGATATCTATGCTTTTACAAAGACTGCAGACCGTAAGACTTACCAAGATGTGCAGCAAGATGTTTTTTTAAAGGTTCTCCAAATCATCGAGCAAAATGGCGCAGCCCTTGCTTCTCCCCTAACGCTTCGTGCGTTTGATTCCTAAGAGATAGGGCAAGCTTTTCCCAAAGTTCTAATAAGAAAATGTGTATTTCGAAAGCATAGTCTCAAAGCCCACATAGACTTGCAACTTCTTTTCTGATGCTGAAAAAAGTAAGCTTACCTCATGTCCATTGTGCCAAGGAGTATCATGAAGCAGTTTGCCTGTGTGATCATAAAGGTAGGCTAGCTGCCTATCCATATCGGTCAGTATATAGAACTGGTGGTTACCCCCAAAATCATAATACTGCAATAGCCAATTTTGTGCCTGGTGTTGTAGTTCAAAAAGTAACTTCCTGGCTTCGTCCATTACTGTGATCTTGTCTGTATCCTGTCGCACAATGACGTATTGATGGCCCGTTACGCAATTCGGACACAAAATAAAGTTAGAGGTGTCCTCGGAACGATCAAGCTGTACTGTCTCCTGTATGTGCCCATCCAGGTTGAGACAGATGTGCTGGCCTGTATCGGTCAGAACAACTAGGGTAGTATCATCATCAGTTTTGCCTTTGCGTACCAATAATGGATTGTGTACGGGTGCTTTTAGGTCGACAGGAAACCCAGGGTAGTCTTGGCCTTTTCTATTAAGTGCCTGTAGGGTGCCATTCGTTTGTAATATTAAGAAGTAATCTTTCCCTTGCACCCTGAGGTGAAGGGGCGTGCTTGCAAAATCTTGTCCCAAAGACCGGGGATTCCAAGCAGGCAAAGCCCGGTAGTGTTTGTCTGTCAGATAGATATTGCCCTGTGCAGTGGCTATTAAGAAGCGATAGTGCTTGTTATCGCTATAATCCACAACGCGGAGGTGCACAGGTTGACCGGGTTGATGCAATGGGTGTGGGTACCTACTTATTTTGTGGCCATGATAGTCGAGCAAATGGAGCTGCTTATCTGTAGCAAATAAGTACTGTGTCTTGTTGTTGTTGTAATAATCCACCTCAAGAAAGGCAGTAGTGATAGGATTTTCCAAGGTTTTTTTCCACAACAGTTTTCCACTGGGTTCCAGAAAATACAATTGGTGCAGGGCATCTTGCAGCAGTACATAGTGGCCTTTGCTCCGATGGCTTTTGACCAACCAAGGACGGTTGATTATGGGAGCTTCTGTTTGAAAAATGGTAGAGGTAGCCTGTGTATTTTGGAGAGCATCTTGCTGGACTGCTGTTACCTGCTGAGCAGAGCCTTCCCAGGTTTGTTCTTTTTCTTGATGGTTTAACAGGATGCTTATGTAACAACCTGTGTCTCGTTCATGTAAAAGCTGCAAACTGAGATGTCGAAATTGTTGTAAAGCGTCAGCATGTGTCCTGCATACTTGCTGCCAGGCAGGCTTGAGTAAATGGATGATTTTAGGCCATACTTTTTTCAGATCAACAAATAAGCTAAGATGAGCCTTGTCGAGCGCACTTTCTAGCCATGCATTTTGTTGGGGAGCATTGGCCCAAGTTTTTCCTTGCTGGTACTGGGTATGCCATGCTTGTAAGCCAACTTGGCTGTTGGCCAGCACAATGTAGTCGTCAATTTGAGTAATGTAGTTGGCCTCGAAGGCTGGAAAGAGTTGTCCCGGTAGCCAATGCTGGCAGTAATCAGTCGTCGGTTTGTAGGTGCTGGAAGGCTGATATATTCCCTCAGAAGACACTAAAGTAAGCAAATTCAATTCCTTCAGTGTCCTAATAAATGTCTGAGAATCATGTACCCTCATAAAGACGAGCTGGTCTTCTTGTTGGTTGTGCCTAGTATCTAGTGTACAGTGTCCTATTTCTCCTTGGAGCAGAGGATCAAGGGTGCCAGCGAGCAGGCTGATATCTTGTGTATCTGATATTTTCCCTACCTGCGGTAATGACCTGTATTGTTGAAATGAAGCTAAAAGCTGTTCTACATCGCTAAAAGTAAAATGCTGCAGAACGGCTGTGTTTTGGGGCAAGTAGGGCGCTAGCAGCATGGCACCAGCAGCCTGGCTAGGTAGTGTACGCGTCAAATACGACGAAGAAGTTGTTGCCTGGTCGTTAGCAAAGCCACTGAGCAGCAGGTGGTGATGGGTCAGTTTAAGGTTGAAATGGCTAGCTAGGAAAAACGTAGTAAAAGAAGTAGTGAGGGTATCTACTTGGTCACGTTGTACAAAGGTGCGTAAGAGTTGGGGTAGCTGGCTGAAGTTGACATAAAGGCTGCCCTGTGTATTTGCTGCTTTTTTAAGGTCTAAAAACCCTGTTTTCTGTTTACTAGCTAGCCCTCGCACCACATCTTCGATCAGTAAAGAGGAGTAACTGGCAATAACGTATTGCTCGTGCTTGATATAGGAGAGGGGCTGGGTGGCACCGTGCTTAACTAACTCCGTAATCTTATATCCTGCACATTTTCTAATCGTTTCACTATATGCTTTTTCTTTTTTTACTCTGAGCGTGATTGCTTCTAGTATTCCTCGTGTGGCTGCATCGTGCGTGTTGAAATAGAAAATATATCCCAATTGCTCTTCGCCCAGTCCGTGGACGGAGACGGTCAGTGGTACTTTATCTAGGCTTTTAGGAGCGTCTACTAAATTCTTAAGAAAGTTGAGACTATGTTGTACAGCTGAAAAACCAGGCACTTGGTTGAGGGTTCTGGCCATGGGCATTTGCCGAAAGTGTTCCCATTGTTTACCAAAATCTGCCACTTTATACACGAGGGCTGCACTTTGAGGGATATAGGGCAACGCTTCTTCCGCCTGCTGTGCACTGCGCCAGTGGTTGTAGTAGAGATAAGTAGCACTGACCAGTACTAGAAGGAATATGATTAAGAAAGCGGATAGTTTTTTCAAATCAGTTCAAGGATTAATAATCACTTTTTAGCGCAAGCAAAACTACATAGTCGATCCTTAACAAAGGGAAATTTCATTGCATACTATGCGTTAAGGGATATTTTGAGACCTTTGCATGGTCAATTTAGTAATTAGGGCATATTTTGATAGTTGTATGTCATCCTCAACCGTTGAATCTAGATAGCAGGTTCCTTAGTTTATGCCAAAAC
>JBJORC010000002.1:0-2523 GCA_046049605.1 Bacteroidota bacterium | reverse complement strand
TTTTGAACTAAATTTATCCTTTCCTTGCGTTTTTTGCTACGCTATTTTGGGTAAAATTTTCAAAAAATATTCCTTATCGCATAGTATGCAATGAAATTGCCCTTTGTTAAGGGGCGACTACCTATCTTTTATCGGCGTGACTTTGAGGTTTTGGCTAAACAAATAATCTCTTTCACAATGGCTACCGTAGCCTGTGGTTTGGCCCAATGCTTCATGTTTTTTGCCAAAATATTTTGACGACCCTCAAGCCGCAGCAGTTTTAGCACTTCTTTAGCAAGTGTCTGCATGGCCTCGTCATCTCTGACCATCAGCGCTGCATTTTTCTCTACCAGGGGCAAGACATTTTGGGTCTGGTGGTCAGCCGTTACATTGGGAGAAGGCACAAAGACTACAGGCTTCTGAGCCATACAAAGCTCTGCTACTGTCAAAGCACCCGCTCTAGAAACCACGATATCTGCTGCTGCATAAGCCAGGTCGATGGCTTTAATAAAAGGATAGACTTTGATGGTGCGCTGCTGCTGCGGTGTAAGCTGCACCTTGATGTTCTCAAAGTACAAATGCCCGGTTGCCCAAATGATCTGGAGATCCGCCTCACGCAACTTATCGATGGCTTGTAAAATGCTTTCGTTGATTGTTTTAGCCCCTAAGCTTCCTCCTAGCACCAATAAACATTTTTTTTCAGGTGCTAGGCCAAAATACGCATGAGCAGCTTCTCTTTTGCCTCTTAGATGTATCACGTCCTCCCGTACAGGATTACCAGTCAGTACAGTTTTTGCATCAGGGAAGAATGCTTCCATGTTTGCATAGGCCACACACACTGTATCTACAGAACCAGCCAGAATCTGGTTGGTGAGGCCTATGGTTGCGTTTTGCTCATGGATTAATGTGGGAATCTTCTGCTTGGCAGCCATGTATAGTATAGGCGCACTAGCATAGCCTCCCGTGCCCACGACCACATCAGGTTGAAAGTCCCTGAGGACCTTTCTGGCTTTCCACAAACTTGCTACTAACCTAAAAGGAAGCACAAAGTTTTGAAGCACTTTCCTGCGTTGAAAGCCCCTAATCCCTAACCCCACAATGGGATAGCCTGCCTCTGGCACCTTCTGCATTTCCATTTTACCGCTAGCCCCTACAAATAGAATGTCTGTAGCTGGGTCATATTGCTTTAATGCATGGGCAATGGCAATGGCTGGATAGATATGGCCGCCTGTGCCCCCGCCACTGAGGATGACTTTCATTTTTATGAATTGGCTAGTTGCCGCATACGTACGTATAGCATTCGCTAGATATGACTCTCCTCCCCGTGGCCAAGTAGCGTAGGTATTAATTTTGCCCGATGTATACTATAGACTATTTCCCCAGCACCCCAAAGCTCCTATTTTTAAGTTCTTCTGCGGCCTCCATAAGGCCCAGGTACTTGGCCAGAGGTACAAAGAAGAGCAGCGTCTCCTCGGCCGTTCTGCGTTGGCTTTCGTAAGACTTTGCCCCGATCGTATGTAGGTTGTGCATCCTGTCGGCGAGCTTTACGTACAGTACCCGCTTGTCCTCTGATCCCAACAGCCTATGGATGTTTTCAGGGCGGGAGAGCAGCACTTTATAGTTCGTAGCCTTGTTGCTCTCCATGTGCGTAACGCCCTGCACAATGGTGCGTACTTCTTCATTAAACAATAGCGCTACCTGTTCTAGGGTAAGTGGTGTATCTTCTACTGTATCGTGCAACAGCGCTCCTAAGATGGTGGCCTCCTCTTGGTTGTAGTCTAGCACGATCTGGGCCACTGCCATCGGGTGTAAATAAAATGGCTCGCCACTCTCTCGCATGATGGGCCCATGGTAGTCCTTGATCAAGTTGATGGCTTTTTTCACTAGGGTGAGATCGGCTTTTGATTTCTCCTGAACGGCTTGGAGGAATGCTTGCTCCTGCTTCTGGGCACCAGGGTAGTTATCATCTGCCCGGGGCCATGATGCGCCTAGCTGCATCTGGGGCGTATCCATGTCTTTAGAGCGTACCTCTCGGACGTTGACAGGAATCACATAGAGCAGGGTGAGCTCATTGCCCTCACTGATCGTGTTGTTATGGCCATAGTGGGCTCTCACGATCCGCTCGTTCGCCAAAAGGGGCATGCTAGTGATTGCTTCGGGTTTCATGATGCTCTCCTCACCCATTTGTGACCTGTACAGCGCTGCTAGTCTCGGTAATTTGGGGGAGTTAGTGATGGCAAACTGTAGTGCTTTTACTTTTTTAATGTGGTCAGGATTTACAGAATCTACTGAATAGCCTAAGTGTGTATCTGCTATACTTAGTAATAGCAATTCCTTGGCTACTTCTTCTTCAGCCACTGAGTGCATGAAGGCAACGCTGTTCAGAATGACTTTCTTCATCTTCTCTACATCACACTGTATCATCTTGTGTTGCGTGCGTACTTCTATCTTAAGCTTGTAGCCCTTGTCATGGAGGGCTTGTTGTACGGCTTGTAAGAAGTTGTCAAGTAGTATTGTCTCCACGCCATCTAGTAGTAAAAAGCC
>JBJORC010000001.1:0-5978 GCA_046049605.1 Bacteroidota bacterium | reverse complement strand
CTGACGAAACTACCTGGAATGCGTTTTTTAATCATGAGATCATGGGTTGGTGAATAAATATTTGATTAACCATAATATACCCGAAATCTCCCACATTTAACCCACACCGTGCAAAGGTCTTAGCACTTTGATAATGTCCTCTGTGATCCCTGAGCTAGAAAATCCACCATCGTGCATCAGGTTTTGCATGGTCACCATCCTGCTCAAGTCAGAAAACATCAACACGATATAGTCAGCACAAGCTAATGCAGTAGCATTCCCCAAAGGAGACATCTTGTGTGCATACTCATAAAACTTATCAAAGCCAGGCACGCCATTGCCTGCCTTGGTGTAAGTAGGTGACTGCGAAATAGTGTTGACCCGCACGTTCTTTTGCTTGCCTAACCGGTAGCCGTAGCTTCTCGCAATCGACTCGAGCATGGCTTTGGCCTGGGCCATATCTGAGTAATCCAGGAAAGTTCTTTGTGCAGCAATGTAAGAGAGGCCCAAAATGGATCCCCACTCGTTCATAGCATTCAATTTTTCTGCTGTTTGCATAACCTTATGAAATGACAAAGCAGATATATCCAAAGTTTTAAGAAACCAATCATAATTCAGATCACCATAGGATCTATTTTTCCTAACGTTGGGGCTCATACCAACAGCATGGAGGATAAAGTCAATCTTACCGCCTAGTATCTCTACCGACTCCTTGAAGAGTTGCTCCAAATCTGCTATAGAAGTAGCATCTGCAGGGATGACCGTTGCTTGACAGGAGGCAGCCAGTTCATCAATTTTACCCATTCGTAAGGCAATGGGTGCATTGGTCAAAGTAAAAACACCCCCCTCCTCTTTGATCTTTTGCGCAGCCTTCCAAGCAATAGAGTGTTCATCCAAAGCACCAAATACAATCCCTTTTTTACCTTGTAGCAAATTATAAGCCATAGCCATTCTGATTTAGTTAAAAACGTTACTTATTAGTTTCGCAGGCAGGATAAGCGTAGCATTTATGAAATACAAAAGTACACATTTAAGTATCGCAATTGACTCCCTATTACACGGCCTCTTCGGGCGCTTAAGCTGCACCCTAAATTTCAATAGAAAAAATGACTAATTTCGGGATGAGTTTTGGATAATCACAAATCACACTGGACATGACTACACAAACTAACCAACCTCAGAAGAAAAAAAATAGGGACTTTGGCTTGCCTCAAGCAGAATTCAAACCTACAGCAGCTGGGGGGGAGAAGTGGTTCAATATCACTACTATTGTTGCAGGCCTTGTGCTGATCATAGGAGCAGGCGTCGTCTACTGGTTTTTTTATCACGCACCTTATGCTGATCCTTCTGTGGGCGCACACCCAACACCCGAAGAACTCGCAAGTAGAGCACCAGAAGCTGATGCATATTCCATAGATGACAATGTACCCGCAGGCTATCAGCCCACAGAACAAGGGGCTAAAAAATTTACGATTTCTAAGGAAATAGAGATGTTGGAGGAGGAAGAGCACACAGCATATTCCAACGTGCTACAAGCTGTGCAACCAGAAAAAGGTACCATCACAAGCATCAACACGCCCCAAGGTTGTTACTACGTTGTAGTGGGTAGCTTCATTGATGACGACTTAGCTTCAGACTATGCCTACCGATTGGCACAACATGGCATTGGGGTCATGCTCATCGCCCCCCCCCAAGGACAGTATTTCTTCCGAATTGCCATCGAGCAGGAAAGTACATTCCGTAATGCCTATGAAAAAGCGGAAGTGCTGAAAGATGTCTACGGAACAGATATATGGGTCATGAAATACTAAGAAACTGCATGCAACTCTATGTGTTTACTACAAATAGAAATTATCAATAACTCTCTGTTACCAGCGGTAGGTAATTCGGAAACTACATCGCTCCTGGACCTTCTTCTAAAAGGAGGATGGATAATGCTTCCTATACTGTTGCTCTCCATCTTGACGGTGTACGCTATCATAGAAAGATTGATAGTACTCCAAAGATCTGATAAGATTCCGCAACGGTGGATGGATGAAGTCAAGACCAAAATCCTAGAAGGAGATGTGCAAAGCGTGAAGATGTTGTGTGAACAAAAACATTACGCAATTGCTAGCATCATCAAGGCAGGAATAGAAAAGCTATACAAGCCGATGAAAACTATAGCGCATGCTGTTGAAAATGCAGGGCAAATAGAGGTATATAAGCTTGAAAAAAATCTGGCTTTGCTAGGTACCATTGCAGGAGCAGCCCCTATGCTAGGCTTTTTAGGTACAGTCATAGGAATGATCCAGGCATTTATGGCCATGGCCCAAGAAACGAATCAGATCAGTCCTAAACTGTTGTCTGGAGGTATCTACGAAGCCATGATTACTACAGCCGCAGGACTGATAGTGGGCATCGTTGCTAGTCTAGGTTACAACTATCTGCTCACACGCATTCAGAAAACTACACATCGTATTGAGCGTGCTGCTAACCAGTTTATAGAAAGTATGGGGGCATACTCAGAATCAAAGCAATACAAAGAAGCTAGTGAAGCTTAGCACAAAACATAAAATTGACACCCAATTTAGTATGTCGTCCATGACGGACATCGTCTTCTTGTTGCTCATTTTTTTCATGCTTACCGTTACTTCTGTTACCCCCCAGGCCTTACTCATAGATTTGCCCCTGAGCAAAAACGCGGATATACTGCTGCCGCAGGTCAACGTAATGATTACAGCAGACCTTGCCTATTACGTAGACCATCAAAAAACTACACAAGAGCGACTGGAAGGATTGTTACAGCAAAAATTAAATACGGCCCAGCGCTTTGTACTGCTGCAAGTAGACAAGTCCGTACCAATAGCACACGTGATTTTCGTAACTGATATCGCTGCCTCACTCCATGCTAAGGTAGCTGTGGCCACCCAGCCTGACTCATGATGGAACACAAGAGCCATAAAGATGCTAGCCAAAAGTTAGCTCTGGTTATATCGTTCTTCTGCCATACATTATTGCTTCTTGGTGCTTATTACCTACCCATCAGGCAACTGGCTGGTTCTTCTTCTGGGTACAGCATTGTTTTAAACACTGCCGCACGGAGCCGCCAAGAGAAAGTCTCAGAAGAAATGCCCCCCCCCCCTCCACCCTCCTACCCCCTAGCCGATGAACAACCTAGCGTCGAGAATAAAAAAGCAGAAAAAAGAATACGGCCTGAAACAAACAAAGCAAAAATACCCAAAGATGCAGCCCCTGATCCACAAAACAATCTAGACGAGGACACAACTACAGAGCAGATAGAAAGCCCAGCACAAGATCCATCTGAAGCCAGTGCAGCTGTCGGCCATGAGGCAGAAGCAAAAAAAGCGATCGACGAACGGAGTCTGTATAAAATTTATCAGGGCAAACAAACAGGAGCATTGCTAGAGCTTGCAGGGTGGATGTGGGATACTGCTCCACAACCTCAAGACAATACAGAGGAGAGTGGGAAGATCGTATTTCAAATTACAATTGATGAATTCGGGGAAGTAATTGCTATAAGAACTCTTGAAAAAACCATTAGCCCGCTGGTAGAAAAAATTTACAAAGAAGCTTTGACCAGTCTGACTTTCAGTAAGACCTCGGATAACCTTGTATATACCCCCACCTCCACAGGAAAAGTAACCTTTATACTTCAAGTCAAGTAAGCTATCGGACCATAGAGATGCTTGGGGTCAGGTTTTAGTGATGAAGTTAATTTTTCATGAAACGATGCCTTGATTGGGTGCTTTACTGCCTTGGCAGCGCTTAACTTTTCTCTCCACTTCAATCAACAGCGCTACCAATGAGTCCGCTTGAAACACTGAGGAAATACTGGGGCTATAAAGCTTTTCGACCCCTACAGCAAGACATCGTTCAGGCAGTATTAGAGGGCAAAGATGTGTTGGCCCTTTTGCCCACAGGCGGCGGGAAATCCATCTGCTTTCAAGTCCCTACGCTGATGCGCTCAGGCCTGTGCATCGTGGTTTCACCTTTGATTGCGCTCATGAAGGACCAGGTAGATCGGCTTAAAAAAAGAGGTGTTGCTGCTGAGGCAGTCTTTGCAGGCATGAAGGCTCATGAGATTGATTTGGTTTTGGACAACTGCGTCTACGGGCAGGTGAAATTTTTGTATGTATCGCCAGAACGCCTCAAAACAGCACTACTGCGAGAACGTGTAAAAAAGATGCAGGTCAATCTAGTGGCAGTAGACGAAGCCCATTGTATTTCTCAGTGGGGTTATAATTTTAGGCCAGCTTACCTAGAGATTGCAGCGTTCAGAGCACTGGTACCCAATGTCAATGTCATTGCCCTCACAGCCACGGCCACGCCCGCGGTCCAACAAGACATTCAAGAGCAACTCCAATTTTTTCATCCCATACGCTTCCAAGAGAGCTTTAAACGTGACAACCTGGCTTATGTGATACGCAAGGCAGAAGACAAAGACAGGCAGTTGTTAAACATCTTGCGCCACGTACCAGGTGCGGCCATTGTCTATATTAACACACGCAAAAGAGCCAACACAGTCGCCCAGGTCCTACAAAAAAACGGTGTCAACGCCACAGCATACCATGCGGGCCTCACAGCGCTAGAGCGCGAAGCACGACAAGAGGCTTGGATCAATGGAACCACCAGGGTCATAGTAGCTACCAATGCTTTTGGCATGGGTATTGACAAGCCCAACGTACGCTCGGTCATTCATCTAGAACTACCGACTACCCTAGAGGCTTATTACCAAGAAGCAGGACGGGCAGGACGGGACGAAAAGAGGGCGTATGCTGTCATCTTGTATGATAACCAGGACATTGCTCTGCTTCGAGAAAGAATTCAAATGGCTTACCCCTCTCTGGATCAACTGAAGCAAGTTTACCAACACCTAGCCAACTATTACCAAGTGGCTGTAGGAAGCAACAATATGACAGCCTATGATTTTGATTTAGAAGATTTTTCGCACACCTATGGCCTCAAGCCTCAGATGGCTTACCAGTCCTTAAAAACACTGGAGGGAGCAGGATTAGTACAACTCAACGAAGCATTTTCCCAGCCTGCTCAATTGCATATTACTACTGATCCTAAGACCTTGTATACCCTTCAGGTGGCCCACAGTCCTTACGGTTTGCTGATTAAGGCACTGTTGAGGTTGTATGGAGGGGAACTTTTTTCAGCATTTGGTAACATCTCGGTACAGCACGTTGCCCATTTTATAAAAATCACACCTCAAGAAGTAAAAAAACAGCTTCAGGTGCTAGACCGCCTGGCACTCATCCAATACTGCCCTCAAAAAGCTACTCCTCAGCTCACCTTTACAACAACTCGCCATCCTGCTGCTTCACTGCCTTTAGATAAAAAAATATTAAAGCAACGAACCGCCATTGCCAAAGAAAAAGCCGAAGCGGTGGTCCACTACACAACCCACCCATACCGCTGTAGAGCCCAACTACTACTCGAGTACTTTGGTGAAACGACTTACCAAAAATGTGGGCAATGCGATGTATGCCTGACAAAGAGAAAAAAAGAAGGCAATCTCTCCACCGACGATTACCAACAGTACAGGCACTTGGTTTTACAACGCTTACAAGTAGGCATGCAGGAACTGAACCAAATTGTAGACAGCGTGGACCTTACTGCAGAAGAAACGATTCTGGCTACCATCCGGCAAATGCTGGACAACGGGGAATTGGTCTATGATAATGCCAGCAGGTTAATCCAAACACGTAACCTCCAGCCAAACCAAGGGCATTGAGAGAAAAAACCTGAAGTAGGCAGCGGTCACCTCAGCAGCGATTCAGGTAGTAATAATTCGAGACCTTTGCATGGTCAATTTAGTAATTAGGGCATATTTTGATAGTTGTATGTCATCCTCAACCTTTGAATCTAGATAGTCGCCCCTTAACAAAGGGGAAATTTCATTGCATACTATGCGATAAGGGATATTTTTTGAGAATCTTACCCAAAATAGCGTAGCAAAAAACGCAAGGAAAGGATAAATTTAACTCAAA